>NZ_BAAGSO010000106.1:262110-339314 GCF_054782395.1 Streptomyces daliensis
ACCCGGCTTCCGCCCCACCGCCCGCCCCGTCGAGGTCGACGGACAGGGCATCACCCGCATCGAGATCGACCTGGCCGCGGGCTCCCGGGTCCAGGGCACGGTACGCGCCGGGGCCGACCGCAGGCCGCTGCCCGACGCACGGGTGACCCTGGTGGACGCGGCGGGCAACGTCGTGGCCACCTCCACCACCGGTGAGGACGGCGCATACGCCTTCACCGACCTGGACTCCGGCGACTACTCGGTCATCGCCTCCGGCTACCCGCCGGTCGCCAACGCGTTGAACGTCGACGGGTCCGGCGTGGACGGCTACGACATCGAGCTGCACCACCCCGACGAGTAGCCAGCCAGCACACTCGTGCCCACCCCCGGCCCGCCCCCGTGTCCGCCGGACACGGGGGCGGTGTCATCCCTCCCGCCGAGGGGCGAAGCCGGTGGCGGGATCGGTGGCGTATCGGCGCATCGTGCCGATGCTCGCCGTCGTCCGGGCCCACCACCGATACGGCGGGGTCCCTGTCCTGAACCGTGCTGTGCTGCGGTGCGTGCTGTTGAGGTGCGTCGGCCATGTTCCGATTGCACCGCCGGGGCGCCGTGACCGTCCAAGACCTGTTCCAGGGCGTCGATACCGTACGGGTATCGTCGCAGCATGGAGCTACGCGCGCTGCGCTACTTCGTCGCCGTCGCCGAGGAACTCCACTTCGGCAGGGCCGCCGTCAGGCTGCACATGAGTCAGCCGCCGCTGAGCCGGGCGATCAAGCGACTGGAGGCGGAGGTCGGCGCCGCGCTGTTCCACCGGACCTCAGCGGGCGTCGCGCTCACCCCGGCGGGGACGGTGCTGCTCGACGAGGCGCGCGGCCTGTTGGAGCGGGCCGAGCGGGCGCGCGTACGGGTGGCCGAGGCGGGCGGGGCCGGGGCCGGGACCGTCACCGTCGGCATCCTCGGGGACAGCGCCGACCCCGCCGCGACGAGGCTGGCCGCCGCCTACCGCCGCCGTCACCCGCGCGTCGAGGTCCGCATCCGCGAGGCCGGTCTGACCGATCCCACCTGCGGACTGCACGCCGGAACCGTCGATGTCGCCCTGACCCGCGGGCCGTTCGACACCACAGGGCTGACGGTGCGCGAGCCGCGCGCCGATCCGGTGGGCGCGCTGCTGCGCGCCGACGACCCGCTGGCCCGCCGCGACAGCCTGAGCCTGGCCGACCTCGCCGGGCGACGCTGGTTCCGCTTCCCGCGCGACACCGACCCGCTCTGGCAGGCGTACTGGAACGGGGGAGAAGCGCGCGAGGGCCCGGTGGTGCGCACCGTCCAGGAGTGCAGACAGGCCGTCGCCTGGAACGGCACCGTCGGCATGACGCTGCTGGGCCATGAGCCGGGGGACGGGCTCGTGGTGGTGCCGCTGGCCGGCATGCCGCCGAGCCGGGTGCGGGTGGCGTGGAACGAGGGCGACGACCGCCCGCTGGTCCGCTCGTTCGTCCGGATCGCGCTGGACGCGTACGGCGCGCGGAGCGGCTGAGCGGGTGGGGCTCGCGGGTGTGCCGGGGCCTTGCGGGGCAGGGTGGTGCGGTCGTTCCTGGTGGAGTGCGCGGGCGGTGCCCGACGGGGCGGTGATGATGCCGGAGTACGGGACTGTGCCGGGGCGTGCTGTCGGGGCGGGTGTGACTCCGCGCGCCCCGGCCGTGTGAGTGAGGGCACCGTTGTCGAGGCGCTGGCGGCCGGGGCAGGGTGGAGGCATGGTCCACGCGCCGGACGTGTCGCGCGGCGCGGCTGCTCCTGGACCGGTGCCGCAGCGCCACCCGGCCCGCCCGACCGGCCGTCCGGCGGGTGCCACGCACCCTGCGCCCCTCTGCACACCGTGTGCACCCGCGGCCCTCCCACGTCACCCTCCGCACAGGGAGATCACATGCGCCCCGTCACGCTCCGCTTCGCCCTTCCCTCAGTGCCCGAGGAGGGTTCTGCCGCGGCTCGTTGCCTCCTGGCGGTCAGCTCGGCCCTCGCGCGCGAGGGCGTCGCCGTCCGCTGGCATGCGGGGCCTCCCCGCGTCTCCCGCACTCACGATGCGCAGCCGTCCCCCTCGCCCCCGCGGCCATGCCGGTCCCCGCACGTCCAGCCACACCTCCAGGCGCATCCGCATCCGCGTCCGCGTCCGCCGCACCCTCGCGGGCCCCGGCACGGGCGTCGAGACGTCCGCGCCCACGGTGGCGCACCCGGCGAAGGACGCGATGACGCGCCGCTGGCCGAGGGCGCCCGTCTCCTCGGTTCCTCAGCGGCTCCCGGCCCTTCCCGCCCCCCGTTCTTCGACGCGCTGCGGGCCTTCGACGAGCAGCGCGCGCACTCGTGGCACTCACCGGCGCACAGCGGCGGCACCGCCTTTCGGAAGTCGGCTGTGGGAGCGGACTTCCTCGACTTCTACGGACACGCGGTGTTCCGTACGGATCTCTCGGTCTCCGTCGGCGCACTCGGCTCGCTGCTGGAGCACACGGGCGTCATCGGGGAGGCCGAGCGCAACGCGGCACGTGTCTTCGGCGCCGACCGCACGTACTTCGTGCTGAACGGCACCTCGACGGCCGACCGGATCGTCGGCCACTACAGCGCGCTGCCGGGTGATCGCGTCCTCGTGGACCGCAACTGCCACAAGGCCGTGCTGCACGCGCTGGTGCTCAGCGGTGCCCGGCCCACGTATCTGGTGCCCAGCAGGAACGGCTACGGCATCATCGGCCCCGTACCGCCCTCCCGTCTGCTCCCGCCCGACGGGCCGCTCGACGGGCCGTCGGGCGGGGACGTGGCACTGGCCGTCGTGACCAACTCGACCTACGACGGCCTGTGTTACGACGCCGTGCGCGTCGCGGACCTGCTGTCGAAGTCGGCGCCACGCGTGCATTTCGACGAAGCCTGGTTCGGCTACGCGCGCTTCCACCCCCTCTACGACGGGCGGTACGGCATGGCGGTGACCGGCCGTTCGCTGCCGGGCCCCGAGCGGCCCACGGTCTTCGCGACCCAGTCCACGCACAAGATGCTCGCCGCGCTCTCCCAGGGGGCCATGCTGCATGTGCGCTCGGCGCCCCGCGCGCCCGTAAGGACGCGGGCGCTGGACGAGACGTACATGATGCACGCCAGCACCTCGCCGTCGTACCCGATGCTCGCCTCGCTCGACGTGGCGACGGCCATGGTGGACCAGCCAGGCCCCAGCCCCGTCATCGAGGAAGCTCTCGCCGAGGCCATCGCCTTCCGGCAGGCCGTGGCGCACACCGCGAAAGCGGTACGGCACACCGCACCCAGCGGGGAAGAGAACTGGTTCTTCGGTGTGTGGCAGCCCGAGGACGTCACCGATCCGGACACGGGCGAGACCTTTCTCTTCGAGGAGGCGCCCGTGCGGCTCCTGCTCTCCGATCCGCGCTGCTGGTACCTGACGGCAGATCAGGACTGGCATGGCTTCCCCGGGCTTCCGGACGGCTACTGCATGCTGGACCCGCTCAAGGTCACGCTCACCTGTCCTGGTGTGGACGCGTGGGGCAACCGGGCCGAGTGTGGTGTCCCGGCGCGTGTCCTGAGCGCCTATCTGGAGACGCGGGGCATCGTCGTCGAGAAGACGGGTGGCCACACCGTCCTTGTGCTCTTCTCGCCGGGCTCGACGCGGGAGAAGTGGGTCGCCCTGCTCGAAGCGCTGGCGGACTTCAAGGCGCTGTACGACGGTGGCGCCCCGTTGGGCCAGGTGCTCCCCGGCATCGTCGCGGCCCACCCGCGACAGTACGACGGGCTGACGCTGCGCGGACTGTGCGACCGGATGCACGGCTTCCTGGACGCGTGCGACCACGCGGACCTGCTGGCCCAGGCGTTCATGGCACTGCCCGAGGCGGCACTGACCCCGGCCGAGACGTACCGGAAGCTGCTGCGGGACGGCGCCGAACCCGTACCGCTCGTGCGGGCGGCCGGGCGCGTCGCCGCCACGACGGTGGCGGTCACGCCGCCCGGCATCCCCGTCCTCATGCCCGGTGAACGGCTCGGCGGCGCTGAGGGTCCGCTTCTGCGCCATCTCACCGGACTCCAGGAGTTCGACAAGGAGTTCCCCGGCTTTCCGACGGAGATCCACGGGCTGCGCCGCGAGGCCGCGACGGGCGACTACGTGCTCGACTGTCTGCGACACCGCCGCGACGGCTCCTCAAGGGAGGAGGAGGCGACGGGGGAGGCGGAGGGGGAGGCGGAGGGGGAGGCGGCGGGGGAGGCGAGCGCTCCATATCCGGTCCAGACCTCTTGACGAGAGGTCTGGACCTTTCTACTGTGCGGCGCATCGCGGCACCCGCGTCTCCGGGTGCGCCTTCGGGTCTCCGGATCCACTCCTCGCCGTACGGGCGGGAAGGGAGCACAGCGTGTCGGGTCGGACTGCACGTCTTCTGGGGGCCGGGGTGGCGATGGCCTTCGCCGCGCAACTGCTGCTCGGTGCGGCGCCGAGCGCTTCGGGCGCTTCGGGCCCTTCCGGCCCTTCCGGCGCGTCGGACGCGTCAGACACAGCGAGCGCGCCGAGTGCCGAGACCTGCGCCCAGAAGCCGAAGCCCTCGGGCAAGGTGCTCCAGGGCTACTGGGAGAACTGGGACGGCGCGTCGAACGGGGTCCACCCACCCTTCGGCTGGACCCCCATCACCGACTCCCGCATCCGCGCGCACGGCTACAACGTCCTCAACGCGGCCTTCCCCGTGATCCGTTCGGACGGCACGGTGCTGTGGGAGGACGGCATGGACGCGACGGTCAAGGTCGCGACCCCGGCCGAGATGTGCCAGGCCAAGGCGGACGGCGCCACCATCCTGATGTCCATCGGCGGTGCGACGGCAGGTATCGACCTCAGCTCTGCCACCGTGGCCGACAGGTTCGTCGAGACCGTGGTGCCGATCCTGAAGAAGTACAACTTCGACGGCATCGACATCGACATCGAGACCGGCCTCGTCGGCAGCGGCAACATCAACACACTGTCGGCCTCGCAGTCCAACCTCATCCGCATCATCGACGGTGTGCTCGCCCGCATGCCCGCCGGATTCGGCCTGACGATGGCCCCCGAGACGGCCTATGTGACGGGCGGCAGCGTGGTCTACGGCTCCATCTGGGGCGCCTACCTGCCGATCATCAAGAAGTACGCGGACAACGGGCGCCTGTGGTGGCTCAACATGCAGTACTACAACGGCAGCATGTACGGCTGCTCCGGCGACTCCTACTCGGCCGGTACGGTGCAGGGCTTCACCGCGCAGACGGACTGCCTCAACAAGGGCCTGGTCGTGCAGGGCACCACCATCAAGGTCCCCTATGACAAACAGGTCCCGGGCCTCCCGGCACAGCCCGGCGCCGGTGGCGGCTACATGTCGCCGAGCCTCGTCGCACAGGCGTGGAACCACTACAACGGCGGCCTCAAGGGCCTGATGACCTGGTCGCTGAACTGGGACGGCTCCAAGAACTGGACGTTCGGCGACAACGTGAAGGCGCTCCAGCGCCGTTGACGCGCCACGGCGCGCAGACCTGGATGCGCGCTTTCCGGCAGGGATGACCAACCGTCGGGAGCCGCACTGGTGCACGGTGCGTGAGTCCTGGTGTCAGGTGGCGGTAGCTCGGGCCCAGGAGCCGTCCGCGTGCATCAGGCGGGCTTCCGGGGAACTCAGGCGCTGCGTGTGCCCCAGTGTTCAGCCCAGAGGCGGGAGGCCCGGGTGACGCCCTCGATGCCAGGAGTGCCGTCGGCGTACAGGTCGGCCCAGCGGGCTGCCTCGGCCTGACTGAGCACGGCGACAGCCCCGGGGGCGGCCGCGCGGAAGGCGGGTACCTTCCGTGCCCAGTGGGCGGCCTCGGCGGGAGTGTGGCCGCCGTCGGAGATGAGGCGGATGGCCCACAGGGCCGGGTCGATCCAAGAGGCGCCCTGGGCGGCCCACGACCAGTCGATCACGTGGGCGCGGCCGTCCTGGGAGATAAGGATGTTCGTGGCGGCGAGGTCGGTGTGCAGCAGGGAGTCGCCGTGCAGGAGAGGCGCGTCGGCCTCGGAGCAGTAGTAGCCCCAGCGCTCCCAGGCGCTCAGCAGCGGCAGGGACGGTGCGGGGATGCCGGAGATCGTGGTGAGCGCCTGGACGATGGGTTCGAGATCCGGGGAACCGGGGGCGAACTCGGCGTGCTCGCCTCCCTCGACGGCCTCGAAGCCGAGCAGTGTCCATCCGGCCACTGTCACGCGCCACAGCACGCGTGGGCAGCAGCCGGGCAGCTGCGCGTTGACCTCGTATTCCAGGTCAAGCCCATCGGCCTCGGCCTCGTCATGGTGGCCGTGGGGCATCCCCTTCACGAAGACGGTGCTGGTGCCGGTGGAGAGCACGGCGGCCACGGCCGAGGCACCGCCGCCCAGGGCGTCGACGGCGGTGTACGTGCCATCGCCCGGCAGATGCCGGGCGGCAGTCTCACGCACTGCGCAAGGCAGTTGAACCCAGGGGATGCGGCCGGGAGGCATGACGCTGGCTACTTGGGTGGCTTCGGCGGGAACGGAGGGTTCTTGTCCGGTGTGACCGGGCCGGGCGGGCGTCCGGGAGGCGTAGGGGTTTTCGGGCCGGGCGGAGGCTTCCTCTCGGCAGTTGCCATGCCCCGAGGATAGCGGTGCTGGACAGTTCCGGTCTGGATCAGTGCCTGATCCTTGTTGGCGATCGGGTGAGTGGCCACGGGGGCCTCCAGTACGAGGTCACTCGATGGTGGCGCTCCAGCCGCTGCGCTCCAGGCGCACGGTTCCGTCGGGGCGGATGCGGACGCGGGCGCCGCGCACCGGAAGGTCGCCGTCGATGGCGAGCCAGCTCCGGACGCGGTCCAGCTCGTCCCACAGCCGTCGGGGGCCGCCCTGGTGCACGGTGGGTGAGTCGTAGACTCCGGTGGCGGTGGCGCGGGCCCAGGAGCCGTCCGCGTGGAGCATGTAGACGGTGCGTTTTCCATCGGGGCCTTCTTCGCGACGGTGGTCGATGCCGGGTACGAGAATTTCGAGCGTGGAGCGCAGGTCCCAGGTGTCCGGCACATATGTCAGCGGATACCGGCTGGTGGTGATGCTCTCGCCCTCGGCGTGCTGCGCGGTCTCCCACACCTCGGCGTTCTCGGGGAAGGTGTCGACGTAGTCGTCGCCGTGCCGCGCGGTCATGAAGGACGCGGCGTCCGGGGCGACGCGTCCGACGGCTCCACCGTCCTCGGTCTTGTCCGCCACCACGATCAGCCCCGTCCCGGCGAGCGTGGTCACCAGCCTGCCGCCCGGCGCGAGCGCCGTGAGCCAGGAGACGGGTACGGGGCGTACGGACACGGTAGCGATGATGCGGTCATAGGCGCCCTCGGGCAGGTCACCGGTCAGATCGCGGACCTCGGTCCTGGGGTGGTAGCCGATCGACGCCAGCCGTTCCCGTGCAGCCTGGACGAGGTACGGGTCCACGTCCACGCTGGTGACCTGCTGATCGCCGAGGCGGGCGCAGGCCAGCGCCGTGCCGTAGCCGGTGCCGCAGGTGATCAAAACCCGCGTGTCGTCGGTGAGGAAGGCGTGCCGGTACATGGTCGTCATCAGCGACGGCAGGGTGGAGGAAGAGGCGGGCCGCAGGTCTCTGCCGCGGGTGAGCGTCCGGCCCTCTTGGGCGTGGTCGGCGTGATGCGGCCCGACGCGGGTGACCAGGGTGGTATCGGCGTACACCGACCGCAGCCACGCGTCGGTGCCGTCGGTGTTGTCGGCGTCGTGGGGGCCATTGCGCAGCTGCCACACGTGGGTGTCGCCGCTGGTGGTCCTTTCCCACCACCGGGGGACGAACAGATGTCGCGGGGTGGCGGCCAGCGGCCGGTACCAGCGCGACTCGGCCCTGACCACCACCTCGTCGGCCAGGCGGGCGGCGTGTGTTTTCCAGTCCACGTGGTTCCCTTTCAACTGGCGGGAGGGCAGGTGGTGTTCTTGTCCGGCGCGCACGAGTCGCTGTGGGAGGGGTTGCAGTCCGGAGGACACGGTGCCGCACCGGCCCGGTGCGGGATGCTCGCGGCCATATCCGCCCACCGGTCACTGGCCAGTACCGACGCCAAGCTGACGCCTCCCTTGACGCTGCCCGCGGTCAGGAACCGCCCGATCTCGCACGGCGCGACCCGCCCGTCGGGGAGGATCGCGGCCTTCCCGTCCCCGCACCGCCCGCACAACGATGCTGCGGAGGGCACCTCGGCGCCCGCGGCGTTGCCGACGGCACGGACCCGGTCGACGTGCACCTCGACGCCGAGGGCCCGCATCTCGGCGCGGGCCCGCCGCGCGCGTTGGCCGCCGCCCATGTCGACGATGCCCACCGTCACCTCCACGCCACGGCGTACGGCCTCGATGATGTTGCCGCGCGTCGCCGCGTGGGAGCCGCGGCGGCGGGTGATCCCGTCATGCTCGTCGGCGTCGTCGCTGTAGTACGACGTCGCCAGGCTCACTTGCGGGTGGGTGAAGAGCCGCCAGTGCTCGTCCCGCAGCCGGTACAAGTTGGAGTAGACGCGCACGCGGAGGCCGACCCTCAGCGCGTGCTCGACGAGTCCGGTGAAGTCCGGGTGCAGGGTGGGTTCCCCACCAATCAACTGCACCTTCCGCACGCCCAGTTCTGCTGCCTCGTCGATGATCCGGTGCCAGTCGTCGGCGGTCATGCTGCCGTGGCCGCGTGTCGGTCCGGCCTGGGCGTAGCAGTGGGAGGGGCAGGTGAGCTGGCACCGGGCGGTGATCTCCAGGGACAGGAACCGCAGTGTGGTGGGGGCCTCCGTAGTGGTCATCATCGGAAGGTGTCCTGTCCTTCGTGGGTGATCGGGTGAGTGGTCATGCTCGGACCTCCAGTCCGGGGTGCCTGGGTGGCGACCTGCGCACGGCAGGGGGCAGTATCGGGGGCATGCGCGTACTCGTTCTTGGCGGAAGCTGGTTCCTGGGCCGGGCTGTTGCTGGCGAGGCAGTCAGCCGCGGCTGGCACACCACGACGTTCAGCAGAGGGAAGTCGGGGGAGGACGTCCCTGGGGCGCACGTGGTCCGCGGGGACCGTACGGACCAGGTCGACCTGGCGCGACTGGCCACGCACGGCCCGTGGGACGCCGTGCTGGACACCTCGTCCGCCGACTTCCCGCCGAAGACGGTGCTGGCCAGTGCGCGGGCGCTGCACGGCACGGCCGCCCGGTACGTCTACGTCTCCACGGTCAACGCCTACCGCGGGTGGCCCGACGAGCCATTGACCGAGGAGTCCGAGCTGCTCGACGCGCCGCCGACCGCCGATGAGGACTTCGGGCGGCTGCCCGAGGGCTGGGACGGTCCTGACTGGTACTACGGGCGGCAGAAAGCGGGAGCCGAGCGCGCGGTGCTGTCCACCTTCGGTGCCGAGCACAGCGTCATCCTGCGGCCCGGCGTCATCCTCGGCCCCCGCGAGTACATCGGGCGTCTGCCCTGGTGGCTGCTCCGCGCTTCGCGCGGCGGCCGGGTACTCGCCCCGGGGAGCCCGGAGGCGAGCATCCAGCCCGTCGACGTACGCGACGTCGCCGACTTCGCCCTCGACCAAGCCGCCGCCACGGCAGGAGGCGCGTACAACGTCACAGCCCCGATCGGGCGCGAGACGATGGGCGGCCTCCTCAACGCCTGCATGGAGGTGACCGACAGCACCGGCCGACTGGTGTGGGCGCCTCATGAACTGCTCACCGAGCACGACGTGCAGCAGTGGACGGAACTCCCGCTGTGGCGCACCCACGCGGGAGTGTGGGCGGTCGCGTCCACGGCCGCGCAGCGGGCCGGACTGGTGTGCCGGCCACTGGCCGAGACGGTCGCCGCGACCTGGTCCTGGATGCGGCAGGGAGGAACACCGGTCGATCACCCCCGATGGGCGGAGCAGGGAATCAGCGAGGAGAAGGAAGCGAAGATCCTGGCGGCGCTGGGCTGGTAATCACTCCTCAATTGCCAGTGGCGCCGATGTGCCGAGCGGGGCACGGGCACCGGCTGGAGGCCAGCCCTAGCCACGCACCCCGGCCCAGCGCGCCAACGCCGCCAGTTCCGGTTTCGAGCGTCGGTGCAGGGAGACGAGGACGCGCAGTACCTCGCGGGCCATGGGGTGGATCCGCGCCATCTGCGGGGCGGTCTCGCGGGCGCGCATGAGCGCCGTCAACGCTCCGTCGCGGTCCCCCTTGAGCAGGTAGGCGCGGGCGGCGTCGATGTGCAGGTGACACGTCCTCGTCGGGCGTAGCCCGCGCAGTGGGTTCCCCTCCAGTTCGGTGCTCATCGAAACGGCTCGGTCTGGGTCGTCCAGCTCTACCCATGCGGCGAGTTCGTGAAGCGCCGTGTTGCCCGTGCCGAACGTCAGATTGTGGGTCAGGAGGTCTCCCTCCGGTAGCTGGTCAGCCAGCTGGTAGGCACGCTCCATGTGTGCCTGCGCCTCGTTCTTGTCCCGTGCGCGGGAAGCCAGGGTGATGCCGCGCAGGTGCAGGCTTCCGGCGGCGACGATCGACTCCGTGCTGTCGTTGGGCAGTTGCCTGAGGTGGGTGATGGCTCGCTGAACGACGTCCAGACCGCCGTCGTAGTCACCTGCGGACTGGAAGGTGCCTGCTTCTGTCCACGCCGCTGCCGCCTCGGCTATGGGGGTCCCTGTACGGGTGGCGGCCCACTGCTGACGGGCGACGATGAGTTCGGCCAGGTCGGGATAGCCGAGTCGGTGGGCGATCGTGTAAGCACAGGAGTACACGTCCACGAGGACGAGCCAGGCAGCGGGATCGTCGGCCTGATGGGCATGGACGGTTGCCTGCCGCACCAGAGTGGGCAGCATCTGCGCGAGTTCGTTGTAGGCCGTGTCAGCGCGCAGCGCGGCAGCCCGGTTGACGTCCGCCAGGAGCTGTCGCGGATCGGGTGCGTCTCCGGCAGGGTGCGCGTAGCGCCGCGTTGCCGAGCGCAGATCGATGATGTGCTGCGGGTCGGCGTTGCTCTCCGGATACGGCTGCCCGTACAGATCCTGAGTGGTGACGCCAAGGGCCTGGGCGATGTTCGTGGCGACAGCGGGCGTACAGGCACGATCGCCCACTTCGATCTTCGACAGCAGGGACTTGGAGATCTTCGCCCGGTGCGCGAGAGCGTCCTGGGTGAGTTCGCTGGTCTTGCGCAGTTCGGAGATGTTCTCGCCAACCGCGTTCGGTGGAGTGGCAGCGTGCATACCGGCCAGTGTTCCCCACAGGGCGGCGAGATGCCGTTGCTGCGGTCGAGGCGGCTCCGCAGGTGTGCAAGAGCTGTGCAACTTCAGCCCCGGCTTCCGTAGTTATCTGGTTACACAACGTTGAAGTCGACGCGACAGGAGACCTTCATGCGCGACGAACGGCCTTGGATCCTGCGGGGCAAGGAAGACGACAGCAACAAGGGCAACGATCACGGCGGCGGAGGGCAGGGGGAAGGAGACGACTCCGACCACTCCGACAGCCAGCCCTCAGCAATCTCGCACGGAGCACCCCAGTGACCGCGAACGCACACACGACGGCCAGCCCCGAGGGGCTGGCCGCCCAGCTCACCGCGACCGGTGCCCTCGACAAGCGGTGGCGTCCCGCGTTCGAGGCCGTCCCGCGACACTGGTTCGTGCCGGATGTGATCTGGCCCGGCAAGTTCCAGGGCACCGGGCAGGCTTCGGCCATCGACCGCCGGAGCCACCCTGACGCATGGTGGGACGCTGTCTACAGCGACCGCGCGCTGACCACGCAGTGGGACGACGGCGAGCACACCGGCCCCGAACCCGGCAAGGTGCCCAGTTGCTCGTCCAGCATGCCGACCATGGTTGCCGGCATGCTTGATGACCTCGATCTCCAGCCGGGCATGCGCGTGCTGGAAATCGGCACCGGGGAGGGATGGAACACCGCGTTGCTGTGTCACCGCACCGGCGAGGCCAACGTCACGACGGTGGAAACGGACCCGGCGCTCGCCGACCGGGCACGCACACGACTGCGTGAGCGCGGCTTGACCCCCATCTGCCTCACAGGCGACGGCAGCCTCGGCCACCCCGAACGTGCTCCGTTCGACCGCATCATCGCCACCTGTTCTCTGGCCCGCATCCCCACGCAGTGGCTCGGGCAGGCTCGGCCCGACTCGGTGATCGTGGCCCCGTGGGCACCGGACTACGGCTCCGAGGCCATCGTCCGACTGTCTGTCACGGACAGTGGCAACGCGCACGGACGGTTCACCCGGTCCTCCGCGTTCATGCGCCTGCGCCAGCAACGCCGACGGTCCCGCCCCCTCCGCGAATACCTCGGGGGGCGGGACTGGCCAGCCGATGCCACACAAGGCACTACCAGCTTGTCACCGGACGAGATCGGTCCGTGGGAGCGGATGTTCGCCCTCGGTGTGCAGTTGCCTGGCGTATTCGTCTGGCCCGAGACGCACAACGAAGGCACCTACCGCCTATGGCTGCGGGACAAGGAGGTCACCTCCTGGGCCAGCGCTGATTTTGCTCCAGGCCGTGACGAGTTCGACATCGCGCAGTCCGGTCCGCGCCGATTGTGGGACGAGGTCGAGGCCGCATATCGGTGGTGGATCCAGCAGGGCCGCCCCGGCATCGAATGCTTCGGGCTGACCGTCGTCGGCGAACATCGCGTATGGCTCGGAGACCCCTCCCAGCCCGTACCCCAGTGGTGTTCCACCTCGGACGACTGGACCGCACCCTGTGATGACGACGCTTGAGCCCTTGCGGATCTGCCATGACGCCTCCCAACTGGACGAGCATCGCTTTGCCGCCCCTCGTGGAACCTCCCAACAGCTTCACGGGCCATCTCGATGACACAGGCCACTCGGTGGCTTCTCGCGTCGAATCCCGGCACATGGACATCGGCACCCCCGGCCCGGGCGATGACGAAGTCCTGGCCCGGGTCCGGGCGTACGTCAACGATGCCGCGGCCCAGTGGGGGCTCTGTTCGCTGGCCGACGATCTCGCTCTGATGGCGGACGAGCTGGTCGGCAACGCGCTCGAGCACGGGGAAGCGCCCGTGACGCTGGACCTGCGCCGTGGTCCTTGCGACGTGTGCCTGGTGGTCACGGATGCCGGGCCCGGGCGCCCCGTTCTGCGCGAGTCGACGTGGGAGGACACCAACGGCCGTGGCATCGCCCTCGTCTCCGCTCTGGCCGAGCAGTGGGGGTGGTGGCGCCGGGGGAAACGCAAGGCGGTCTGGTGCTCGTGCTCGTGTCCTTCCCGTACGCCGGTCACCGTCAACTGCTCGTCGCTGTCGCAGAGACAGAGGTGATGAGCGCCGCTCTGCACCTACGCCATCACCACCACCCGCTACTGACCTGGAGCAGCCCTGTGCCCCGTGACCACACCGTTCTCATCCCCGCCGACCCCGAGGATGTCTTCTACGACCCTCACGGCTGGGCCACCACCGCCGGTTTCCCCGTCGCCGTACTCGACGGCCACGCACCCCACTTCGTCATGCGCCGCATCCAGGACCGCGCCGTGCGCCTCATGTACGAACTCCCGCACGGCACCGCGTTCCTCACCAGCTACCCGCGCCCCCTGCCCTCCGGACAGGTCATCGAGATCATGGAAGGCAACCTGGCCACGCTGCTGACCGCACACGCCTGCCACCCCCTGCGCCTGCGCGAGAAGGGCGAACGCATCACCGTCGACGGGGAGACCCGCGACTGCGTGTCCACCCTGCTCGCGCCCCGACACTGGTGGCACGCCCGCCACACCCGTATCGGCAAGGCCCTGCACCACGAGGGCCGCACCGTCATCCTCACCGCACCGCTCGTCGGCGGACGCGCACTCCAACTGGTCACGGTGCGGCCGAGCTGACCCCCGTACGCCCGTCCCCCCGGGGAACCGTCGGCAGCGGTCCGGGGGACGGGCCCCGGCGCGGCCCGATCCGTCACGGCTCGCCCGCCGCCGCCTCCGCATCGGTCGCGGTGCGCTGGATGCGGGAGAGGACCTTGGAGGGGCTGCCGTCGTCGGCGACGGCCTCACCGGCCGTCAGCTTCAGCTCCCGTACGGTCGGACCCCAGGACGCCTTGCCGACGGGGTAGAAGACGGCCGTGTCCAGTTGGTCGAGGAAGGGCCAGACGTCCTTGTGCGCCGCCTCGTCGCGCATCGTCTCGGACGCGGGGACGGTCACCGGCAGCAGGTCGTAGCCGGAGGCGAAGGAGAGGACGTTCTTCTCGCCGTAGACGAAGTCGAGGAAGCCGCGGACCTCTTCGCGGTGTGCCCGCTGTTTGAACGCCACCAGCCAGTCGGCCACACCCGTCGTGGCCTCCGTCGGCCCGTCCTTGCCCGGCAGGGGAGCGATGCCGGACTCGATGCCGTTCTCCAGGGCCAGTTCCATCAGCGTGGGGTGCCCGTTGAGCATGCCGACCTCGCCGCGGGTGAAGGCGTCGTAGGCGTCCTTGCGGTCGGTGCCCGCCGGGTCCGGGTTGGTGAGGCCTTTGCCCACCAGTTCGTCCCGCAGCCAGGTGAAGGTGGCGGTGTTCTTGGGGGAGTCGAGGGTGTAGCCGCCCGCGTCGTCCGTGTAGCCACCGCCGCCGCTGAGCATCCAGTTGAGGGTCTCGGCCTCGGCGTCCTCGGTGCCCAGCGGCAGCGCGTACGGCACCTTCACGCCCGCGTCCTTCAACTTCGCTGCGTCCTCGCGCAGTTCGGCCCACGTCTTGGGCGGCTTCTTGATGCCCGCCTTCTCGAAGAGCTTCTTGTTGTAGAACAGCGCCCTGGTGTTCGCCGCGAACGGCAGCCCGTACTGCACCCTGCCCACCGTGCCCGCCTGTGCCATGGACGGGACGAACGCGGCCTGGGTCGGCGTGGAGAGTACCTCGTCGGCGCTGTAGAGCTTCTCGCCGCGCGCGTACCCGGCGAAGGAGCCGCCGATCTGCGCCACGTCGGGCGCGTTGCCGGACCTGACGAGGGAGGCGACCTTCTCGTCGACCTCGTCCCAGGCGTAGACGTCCACGTCGACGGTGACACCGGGGTGCTTCAGCGAGTAGCGGCTCGCGAGCTGGTCCCAGTACCGCTTGGAGCTGTTGCCGAAGCGGTCGCCGTGCTCGGCGGCCACCAGTTTCAGGGTGACCTCCTTCTTGAGGGGGCCGGTGCCGCATGCCGACAGCGCCGCCGTCAGGACGACCACCAGTCCGGTCACGGCACACCCCAGGCGCCGGCCCCGGCGTCGGCTCGTACGCCGATCCGTATGCAGGTCGTCGCTCCGACGCGTGTGCCCATCCCTGTACCGCCGCCGCCGCACGCTCGTACCGCCTCCGCTCCGCGGCGGGCCGACGCACCAAAGCGCCCGGTCCCGGCGCCGCGGCTGGAGTGTGCCGCGCCGTAGGGCGCCCGGTCCAGCACGGTACGGATACCGCTTCGGTCTCACGGATAACGGGTACGGGCCGACGCCGCACCCGGGCACCCGCGCCCGTCACCCCCGTCCCGTCACCCCCGTCCCGTCACCCCCGTCCCGTCACCCCAGCCACCCGCGGTCCGCCAGCTCCTTCACGAACCGCCCGTACGACTCCTCCAGCGCCTCCCGCTCCGCCGCCACCGGCTCCACCAGCCCACCCCCGTCACCGTTCCCGCCACCGTCCCCGTCCCCGCCGGTCATCGTGTCGGCCGCCTCCGTCAGCGAGGGGTGCAGGGTGCCGGTGGCCGCGAGGAGCGCGGCGCCGAACGCGGTCTCCGCGCGCTCGGCGACCCGCAGCGGCAGCCCGAGCGCGGTCGCCCTGATCCGGTTCCACAGCGCGCTGCGGCTGCCGCCGCCCGCCGCGTGCAGCGGCCCCTCGACCGGCACGCCCAGCTCTCGTACCCGCTCCACGGCCAGCCGCTCCAGGAAGGCGACGCCCTCCAGGGCCGCGCGGTGCGCGTCGGCCTCGTCGGCGGGGGTGCCGAGGGTGAAGCCGCGTGCCTCGCCGCTGACGAAGGGGAAGCGCTCTCCCTCCCTGCGCAGCGGATAGCGCACACAGGAGGCGGGACCGCGCCCGGCCGCCGCCGCGTCCAGGCCCGGCATACGTCGCGCCGGTATGTCGGCCAGCGCCTCGCCGCCCGTGCTGGAGGCGCCGCCCGGCAGCCACCAGCCGTCGGGGTGACGGTGGCTGTAGAGGGCGCCGGAGGGGTCGGTGAGCAGCTCGCGGGTGACGCCCTTGAGCACGTACGTCGTGCCCAGCACCCCCACGAACTGGCCCGGACGCACCGCGCCCGTGGCGAGCTGGCCCGCGCAGCCGTCCGTCATGCCCAGCCGCACCGCGCACCCCTCGGGCAGCCCGGTCTCGGCAGCCGCCGACGCGCACACGGTGCCCGCTTCCGTGCCGGGGGGCCGCACCTCGGGCAGCCACTCGACGGGGATGCCGAGCGCGGCCAGCACCTCGTCGGGCCACTCCCGCGCGAGCGGGTCGTAGCCGGTCTTGAGCGCGTGGCTCCAGTCGGTGGGGACGGGGCCGCCCGTCAGCGCGGCGCCGATCACGTCCGGTGTGTGCAGCACCCGCAGCGCGCGGTACGGCGCTGCGGCGGCGCCCGCGAACAGGGCGCGGTCGCGGGCCGCCACGCCGTCGGCCGCCGAGCCCGCCAGCGCCGCGTACCAGCCGACCCTGCCCAGCGCCGCCGTCGGCCCGACGGCCAGACCGAGCCGCTCCCACCTGCGGGAACCGGCCTCCTGGGCGCGGGCGTTGAGGGGGGCCGCCCTGCGGTCGTCGTACATCAGCGCGGGACCCAGCGGGCGCCCGTCGGGACCGGCCAGCACCAGGGTGCCCGAGGTCGCCGAGACGGCCACGGCCACCACCTCGCGACCGCCCCCGGGCAGCGCCGAGGTCGCCTCCCGCAGGGCCCGCGCTGTGGCGGGCCACCAGGCGCGCGCGTCCTGCTCGCTGCGGCCCTGCCCTGCCTGGCCCGAGCGTTCGGGCCGGGGGAGCGCGGCCCTGCCCTCGGCCAGCACCCGCCCGCGCGCGTCGGCGCACAGCACGCGCACGGCCGCTGTCGCGATGTCGATCCCGGCGACGACGGGCACGGGGGAGGGGGACGAGGAGGACGGGGGCTGCGATGGCGCGGTACGCATGCGGAGCGGTCCTTTTCTGCTGTGATGTGCCGTGTGAACTTCACACGGAAGGTGTGATGAACGGGAGTGGTGACGTCGTCACGGCCGCGACGCGTCGTCGCCCGCGACCCGCACGTCGGTCTGCTTGCGCAGCTCAGCGACCAGCCGCGGGTCCGTCCGCGCGTCCACCACCACGTGGTCGAAGTCCGCGACGGGGCACAGCCGGTGCAGCGCCGTGCGCGGCATCTTCGAGTGGTCCATGAGCAGCGCCGTACGCGCCCCCGAGCCCAGCATCGCCCGCTTGACCAGCACCACGTCCTGCTCCTGGTGGTACGTCATGCGCGCGTCCATCGCCGACGTGCTCACCAGCACCAGGTCGACAGCGAGCGCCTCGACGGCCTCCACGCAGGGGACGCCCAGATACGAGTCGTGGGTGTGCGAGTACTCCCCGCCCAGCGCGATCAGCCGCACCCCCTCCTGTCCCGCGAACACGTCCACCACGCGCCGCGCGTTCGTCAGTACCGTCAGCGGAACCGTGGCGGTCAGCAGCCCGGCCAGCGCGAGGGCCGTCGTCGAGTCGTCCAGCAGCACGGACATGCCGGGTTCCACCAGGCCTGCCGCGCTCCTCGCGATCGCCTCCTTCTCGGCGACGCGCACCCCGAGCCGGTAGTCGAGGTTGCTCTCGAAGACGCTGGAGGGCAGCGCCGAGACCCCGCCCCTGAAGCGCCGCAGCACGCCGCGCCTGGCCAGCTCGTCCAGGTCCCTGTGCACCGTCATCACGCTGACGCCCGTCAGCGCGGCGATCTCGGTGACGGTGACCGTGCCGTGCTCCAGCACGTGCTCGGCGATGAGCTGGCGGCGGCTGTTCTGGGAGCGGGAGCCGTCCTGGAGGCGGGCGTTTCCCGTGGATGCCCCGGCACTTCCCGTCGAAGCCCCGGCGTCCCGCGTCATCGCGCCGCCCCCTCGCGCACCGTCGCGCGGCCGTGGTCGCCGGGCGCGGTGGGGACGTTCAGCGAGCGCAGCGCCGTACGCTCCCCGTCCATCTCGATCTCGGTGACGGCCGCGTTGTCCAGGCGGGGCAGCACGAGCCGGTAGCGGCCGACGGGGATGCCGAGCAGCGCGCACAGCCCCACGCGCAGTGCGGTGTTGTGCGCGACGACGAGCACGGTGCGGCCCGGGTGCTCCCGCGCGAGGCCGCGCAGCGCGGCGCCCACCCGCTCCGCGACGGCGGCGGGCGGCTCGGAGCCGGGGAAGGCGCCCTTGTCAGCGTCCTCCCTGAACGCCCGCACGATCTCCGGGTCCTCGGCCTCCATCTCGGCGAGGGTGCGCCCCTCGCCCCAGCCGAAGTCCACCTCGCGCAGCCCGTCCACGACCTGCGGCTCCAGGCCGAGCGCGCGGGCCGCGGGCAGCGCGGTGCGCCGTGCGCGGTCCAGTGGGGAGCAGGCCAGCGCGCCGACGCCGCGTCCCACCGCCCAGTCCGCGAGAGCGCGCGCCTGGCGGTCGCCCTCGTCCGTCAGCGGCACGTCCGAGATCCCCGCGTAGCGGTTCTCCGCGTGCCACACCGTCTGTCCATGGCGTACCAGCAGCAGCCGGGCGGTCATCTCGTCCTCGTCTCCGTGTCTCTGTGGTTCCGTGGCTCGGGGCCGCGGGGGTGGCACAGCCGACCGCCCCTGCCCATTGCTTCTTATCGTCGATCGCTATAAATATAACAACCAACGTGTGGAAAACGAGGAGTCGCGAGCTACGGCGACCCGGCGACACGGTCCAGCGGCACGGAGAAAGGCAGTTCCATGCGATCCATCATCGGCGTCGACATCGGCACCTCCGTCACCAAGGCCGTCGTCTTCGACCGCGACGGACGGGCCCTGCACACCGCCGTGCGCCGCTCCCGCCTCGCCCGAGGGCCCGGCGGCATCGTCGAACAGGACCTGGAGGAGGTGCTGCGCTCCGTCGCCGAGGTGGTCGGCGAGGCCGCAGCCCCGCTGGAGCGCGTGCCCGACGCGCTCGCGCTCACCGGGCAGGGCGACGGGCTGTGGCTGAGGGACGCGGCGGGCAGGGCGGTGCGCCCGGCGATCTCGTGGATGGACGGGCGCGCCGCCGGGCAGGTCGCCGCCTGGCAGCGCGACGGAACCGTCGACGCGGTGTACGGGCGCACCGGATCCGGCATGTTCCCCGGCTGCCACGCGCCCCTTCTCACCTGGCTGCGCACGCACGAGCCCGAGACGCTGGAGCGCGCGGAGGTGGCCGGGTACTGCGTGGACGCCGTGGCCCAGCGGCTCACGGGCACCGTCGGCGTCGACGCGTCCGACGCCACGCTGCCCTTCCTCGACCCGGTCACCCGCACCTACGCGACGGAGGCCCTCGACGCCTGCGGCCTCGCCGGTCTCGCCCACCTGCTGCCCCCGCCCGCCGCGCCCGGCACGGTGCTGACGCTGGACCGCGAGGGAGCGGAACTGCTCGGGCTGCCGGAGGGCCTGCCCCTGACGGCCGGGCCCTACGACCTGCCCGCGTGCGCCATCGGCAGCGGCGTCGGCGAGTTGGGCGAGGGGCTGCTGACGGTGGGCACGACCCTCGCCTGCCAGGTGCTCACCGACCGCGTCGACCTCGTGCCCGGCGCCGAACCCGCCGGGATGTGGCTGTGCACACCCGACCCCGGGAAGTGGCTGCGCGCCATGCCCGCCATGGTCGGCACGGCGGGCATCGACTGGGCGCTCACGACGGTGGGCGCCACCACGGCGGACCTCGGGGACCTGCTCGCGCAGAGCCCGCCGGGCGCTGCGGGCGTCACCGCGCTGCCGTTCCTGTCGGAGGCGGGGGAGCGGGCGCCGTTCGTCGCGCCGGGCGCGCGCTGCCGGTTCGACGGGATCAGCCTCGCGCACGGGCGCGCCGACCTGGTCCGCGCCGTGTGCGAGGGCGTCGGCTACGCGGCACGCCACTGCCTGGAGACGGCGGGACTCTCCGCCGGGCTCGCGGCGTGCGGCGGCGGCACCCGTTCCGAGGGCTGGATGCGGACCTTCGCGGGGATACTGGGGCGCCCCGTGCGGGTGCCGGAGGAGACCGAGGTGGGTGCCAAGGGCGCCGCCATCGTGGCCCGTCGGGCGCTGGGGGACCCGGTGGACGAGGAGCGCTGGCACGCCGCCCACCACGTCGTGGAGCCGGATCCGCGCGAGCGCGAGCTGTACGAGCGGGGGTACGCCGCCTACCTCGGGGAGGTGGAGCGGAGCCGTCCGCGCTGGGAGGCGCCGACGGGCTGACGGGGGATCCGGGGGCCGCCGTCCCCTTGACCGTGGTCCGACAAGCTGTAAAGTCTAGACCAATCGGTGAGCGTGAGACGGACCGTCAGCTCCCGGCCGCCGACGCGTGTGCGCGAGGGCGGCCGACCCCACCGCCGACGGGCCCTCCTCACCCGAACCGTGGCTCCACCCTCTCCACCCCCCGCTTCACACCACGCTCGACCCGCGTTCGACGAGGCCGCCTTCGAGGGGCGCTCGACACGGCGGTGCCGGCGCTGCCCCCCACCCTGCCGGCGGCTCACACCGTGAAGGAGTTGGCATGGACAAGAAGAGAAAGCTCGCCGCGCTCGTAGGAGCCGCACTGGCTCCCGTGCTCGTGGTGACCCTGCCGGCCGGTTCGGCCAGCGCGCACGGCTACGTCTCCTCGCCCCCGAGCCGGCAAGCGCAGTGCGCCGCGGGGGTCGTCCCCTGCGGGGACATCAAGTACGAGCCGCAGAGCGTCGAGGGTCCCAAGGGTCTGAAGAGCTGTAGCGGCGGCAACTCCCGGTTCGCCGAACTCGACGACGACAGCAAGGGCTGGAAGGTCACCCCCGTCGGCAAGACGGCGTCCTTCAAGTGGACGCTGACGGCACGTCACGCCACCAGCACCTGGCAGTACTACGTCGGCGGCCAGAAGGTCGCGGAGTTCAACGACGGCGGGGCGCGCCCGGGCGAGACCGTCACGCACCAGGTCGACTTCGGTTCCCTCAGCGGCAAGCAGAAGGTGCTCGCCGTGTGGAACGTCGCCGACACCTCCAACGCGTTCTACGCCTGCACCGACGTCCAGATCGGCTGACGTCTCCCGGCCAGGGCCGGGAAACCAAGGCCAGGGAGGCGCGGACGCAGGCCGACGGCCACGCAGGACGCGCGTGCGGCACACGTCCCGGCGTGCGCCGCACGCGCGGCACCCCCCCCGTCCGCGTCTCCCGACGATCCCGCACCCCGCGTGCTTCCCCCGGGTGTACGGGTCACGTGGTGCATCGCGGGACCGGTCGGCCTCCGGTCCCGCGATGCACCACCCGGGCGCCCGGCGTCGCGTCGCGCCGCCCACCTCGCCCGCGTCTCCTGCGGAGTGGCTCATCTGGCGGAGGTGCGGGCCGGGCGGGGTGCGTCAGGGCTGAATGTTCTCCAAGTCCTTGAGGAGGCTGGGGCGGGTCGGCTGCCACCCGAGGGCATCGCGGGTGCGGGCGCTGGACGCCGGCTGGTCCATGGCGAAGATCGGTCCGAACGGACCGAAGCTCTCCTGCGGAACCTCCTCGACCGGCAGGCCCAGTCGCCGGCCGATGACCGTGGCGATGTCCCGCACCGCGTCGCCCTCGTCGGCGACGGCGTGCCAGGCCGTCCCGGCCGGCGCCGACTCAAGTACCAGCCGGAACAGGACCGCCGCGTCGAGCGCGTGCACGGCCGGCCAGCGCTGGGTGCCGTCGCCCGGGTAGCCCGCCACCCCGGTGCGGCGCGCCGCATCGGCCAACAGGCCGGCGAATCCGCCCTGACCCTCGTTGTGGACCGTGCGGGGCATGCGGACAGCCATGCTGCGCAGACCGCGCGAGGCCAGATCCAGCAGCGCTGTGACCGAACGGCCTCGACCGCCCACAGGTCCGTCGGTCGGCAGCGGATCGGCCTCGGTGGAGGCGCGTCCCGGCACCCAGGGCGTACCCGAGACCGTGACGATCGGGCGGTCGCTTCCGATGAGTTCCTGCCCCAGCGCGGTGAGAGCGGAGCTCTCCTCGGCGATGGCCTGCGCGAGTGCGTCCGGACTGCCGTAGTCGCGTCCGAACGCCAGGCTGATCACACCGTCGGACTGCGCGGCGCCGGACCGCAGGACGTCGAGGTCCGCCAGATCTCCTCGCAACACCTTGGCGCCAGCGCTTTCGAGGACCTGCGCGGAGCCGTCCGAGCGGGCCAGCGCGAGAACGGTGTGACCGTTGCCGAGCAGTTCGGTGACGACGGCGGAACCGATGGTCCCGGTACCGCCGGTGACGAAGACGTGCATGAGCCCTCCTCGAAAGTGATGGGACTGTTGTCCCATCACTGACTCTACACAGTGACGGGACAACAGTCCCATCGCCTATCCTGGCCCCATGGCTAGATGGCAACCAGGGGCGACCCAGCGACTCGTCGTCGCGGCCGTCGACCTGTTCACCGAGCAGGGGTACGACGCCACCACGGTGGCGCAGATCGCCGAGCGCGCGGGCGTCACCAAGAGCACCTTCTTCCGGCACTTCTCCGACAAGCGCGAGCTGCTGGTCGCCGGTCAGGAGACGCTCAGCAGGCTGCTCGCCGACGGCATCACCGAGGCGCCCGCCGGTGCCAGCCCGCTTCAGGCGGTGGCAGCCGGCCTTGAGCGCGCGTCGGGCGCCATGGGGCCGGCGAACCGCGAACTCGGCCCCCGCATCAAGGCGGCGGTGGCAGCCAGCACCGAACTTCAGGAGCGGGACGCTCTCAAGAGCGTGGGTCTCGCGGCTGCCATGACAGCGGCGCTCATCGCCCGCGGTGTTCCCGACGCGACGGCGCATCTCGCGGGCGAGCTGGGGGTCCTCGCCTTCAAGCGGGGCTATGCCCAGTGGTCGGAAAGCCAGGGTGACGAGGCGGAAGGGCTCGCGTCACATGCGCTGGCGGCCTTGGAGGACCTGCGTGCGGCAACGGCGTCGCTGGGCTGACCGATGCCGCGGACAGTCACCCAGTCACCCGCGACCGGCGTGAGCACCCCGGGAGCCGGTCGTCGGCCCCTTGGTCCGCCGCTTCGAGCTGACGGAGGCACACGGCGCCTCACCTCACCTCACCTCACCGCACCACCGCGAACCGCAGATGCTTGACGCCGGGCGACTCGATGACCCGGGTGCGCTCCAACTCGACCTTCCTGGTGCCCAGATGGTCGAAGAGGCGGAGGCCCCCGCCGAGCAGCACCGGCACCAGATGGATCTGGATCTCGTCCAGCAGCCCCGCGCGCAGGCACTGCTGCACCACCGTCCCGCCGAGCAGCCCGATGCGTCCGTCGCCCGCTGCCGCCCGCGCCCGCTCCACCGCGCGCTCCAGGCCGTCGGTGACGAACGTGAAGGCACCGGACCCGGACCCGGACTCCGCGCACGCCCCGGACGGCCCGGATGCCCCGGCCGCCTCGGATGCCGTGGCCGTCGTGGCCGTCGTGGGCTCGGGGCTCTCGCGGGTGAGGACGAAGCAGGGGGTGGCGCGCAGCGGGCCGCCGTAGCACCGGCCGCCCTCGCTCCGGCACAGGTCGTAGGAGCGTCTGCCCATCACCACCGCGCCCGTGGCGCGCAGATCCGCGGTGTCGTGCGGTGCCGCGATGAAGCCGTCGAGCGACATCGACATGCTGGAAAAGACCCGTCCCATGTCCCCTCCACCGGGGGTAGTCCTCCCGCCGCCCCCCCCGAGTCCGCACACCGTGCGGGCCGTGGGGGACGGCTGCTGACGGAGTGCGGACCGGTGGGTCGCGGGGAACTCATCGCCACGGACCGGATCAACAACAATCCGCATCCGCGGTCATGTTCGGCATGGGAAGCGCCGTTTCCGGGCCGGTTTTCTGTTGTTTCGCGTTCAGTCCTGACGGCTCTGGCGAGGGAGAGAGGGGAGTGGTCAGCCGATCTCGGCGCCCGTGGCCTCCAGCGCCGCCGTGACCGGCTGGAAGAAGGTCTCGCCGCCCTGGGTGCAGTCGCCGCTGCCGCCCGAGGTCAGGCCGACGGCCGCGTCACCGGCGAACATGGGCCCGCCGCTGTCCCCGGGCTCCGCGCACACGTCGGTCTGGATGAGGCCGTTGACGATGTCGCCGTTGCCGTAGTTGACGGTGGCGTCGAGGCCCGTGACGGTGCCGTCGCTCAGCCCTGTGGTGCTGCCGCTGCGCTGGACCTCCATGCCCACGCTCGCCTCGGCGGCCGAGGTGATCTCCCGGGTGGTGCCGTCCTGGAGGTCGACGGCGCTGGGCGCCTCGGCGGCGGTGTCGTCGTAGGCCACCAGCGCGAAGTCGGCCTCGGGGAACCGGGACTCGGCGACCGTGCCCAGTGCCGTGGCCCCGGCCTGGTCCGAGGTCCAGGTCGCGGAGGCGTTGCCGCAGTGGCCCGCGGTGAGGAAGGCGGGGGCGCCGTCGAGGGTGACGTTGAAGCCCAGCGAGCAGCGGGAGCCGCCGCCGAAGATGGCGTCGCCGCCGACCGGGGCCGCGTCCGCCCCGTCGCTGCCGCTGCCGCTGCCGCCGTCGCCCGGGCCCGGTGCGTCGGCTGACGGGTCGGTGCTGTCCCCTCCCTCCGCGCCGTCGTCGCCGTGGAACGGGGTGAACTCGCCACGGGAGCGTCGCACGGTCACCGTGCCGCTCATCGCGTCGGCGGTGCGGCGCAGCGTGGCCAGGTCGGCGCCGGTGACGGTGCGGTCGGCGAGGACGACGACCCTGTTCGTCCTGGGGTCGGCCGACCAGGCGGTGCCGGGGATCGACGCCTCGTCCGCGAGGGTGTCCGCCGCGGCCGACAGTTCGGCGCGGCTGTTCTCCACGACCCGGGCCCGTGCGCCGCGTGCGCGCACCTCCCGCGCCGTCTCCTCGTCCACGACGTTCATGACCAGGCGCTCGCTGTCGCGGTCGAAGTACCAGCCGGCGGTCTTCCCGCCCAGCTCAGAGGAGAGCCCGGACCCCAGCGTCGCCGCCGCGTGCGCGGTGAGCGTCGCGGGGCCCTCGGCCCGGTCGGGGCTCGCGTTGGCGTGCGGCAGCAGGATCACCGCCGCCGCGAGCGCGGTGGCGGCGGCCCCGGCTATGACGTAGGTCCGTTTGCTGTTCTCGCGTCGGTGGTTCAGTCGGTGGTTCAACTCGTCGACCTCCCTGGGCGGCGGACCGGCCCGCGGCCGGACCGCTGGAACAGAGCGGTGTGCGGCCGGACGGGAGGCCGCACCCCATGCCGCTCAGAGGTACATGCCCCCGCAGCCGCGCGGTGAGGACCGCTCACGTTGCGCGGGATTCCGGCACCGCGCGGCAGGGGCGTGTAAGGTCGGCAGGCTCATCACGCGGACGCCCGACGACGGGCCGCACCTGAGGTGTGACGCCCTGTCACGGGGGCAGCTCGTCACAGTGACGCCCCGTCATGGTGGCGACCGGTCACCGAGTTACCCCGCCACGGTGACGCCCCGTCACATCAAGGGGCCCGTCACACCGCCGCCCCCAGCCCGTACACCCGCCGCGCGTTGTCCGCCGCCAGCATCGCCGTCACCCGGTCCGCGTCCTTCCCCGACCAGGCGCCTTCCGCAGTCCAGCGCTCCAGCAACCGGGACAGCGCCTCGCCGAACAGGCGGGCGCCCACGACGTACAGCTCGGGCAGCCCGTACGCGTCCGTCGAGAACAGCAGCTTCCCGAACGGCGTCAGCTCCAGCATCTCGGCGAGCACCGACCAGGACCGCGCGCCCGTGTGCGTGAGCGAGAGCCCGACGTCGGCGTAGACGTGCGAGTAGGCCGCTGCGAGATAGCCCGCGTTGCGGTGGTACGGGTAGCCGTGCAGCAGCACCAGCGGGGTGCCCCACGGCGCGGTGGCGCGCACGAACTCCGTGAGCAGCGCGGGGTCGCAGCGGTCCAGGCGCAGATCCGGGTCGCCGAAGCCGGTGTGGAGCTGCAACGGCAGGCCCGTGCGGACGGCGGACCACAGCAGATGGCGCAGCAGGACCGGATCGCGCAGCCGATCCCCGTGCTGCCGCCCGGTGTGCCAGCGGACGGCTGCTGTGCGCACCTCCGCGTGCCCGGGTGGTTCGGGCGCCAGATCGAGGCCGTGCCGGTAGGCGGCGACGGACTTGAACGCGACGGCCGAGCGCGTGTACCGCAGCACCGACTCGTCCAGCTCGACGAGGAAGGCGTGGCCGTCGCGCGAGGCGTCGGCGGCGTGCTCGGCCAGCGTCTCCAGGCGGACGACCTCGTGCGCCGTCGCGCGGCCCGCCTCGGCCAGTTCGCTGGGCGTCAGCAGATCGCCCGGCAGGCCCGTGTCGACGAGCAGCGTCGCGACGCCGCTCGCGCGCAGCATCAGCCGGGTGACCTCGCCGGGGCCCAGCTCGCCGCGTCTGGCGAGGTAGGCGTCGGGCGGGCAGTGCGGCTCCAGGCCGAGCACGGGCGCGCACCAGCGGCGCACGGCGAAGCCGAGCTGTGTGTCGAAGAAGCTGGTGCCGGGTGCTGCCGGCGCGTCCGACTCGGTCAGGAACTCCTCGAAACCCGCGCGGTCCAGTGGCGTGCGGACCACTCCGTGGCAGTGGTGGTCCACCAGCGGCGGCAGCGCGGGGCTGCGGGGTGACAAGTGGCGGGGTGACAATCAGTACCTTCCGCGCGTCGCCGCGACGATCTCGTGGGGCGTCGCCCCGTCGAACAGCTCGGACTCCGCCCTCCGTACGGCCGCGATGGCCCCGAACAGCGGCTCTCCCAGCGCCTCGCGCAGTGTCTTGGAGCGCTCGAAGTGGCCCAGTGCCTCGGGCAGCGAGGTGGGCAGCCGGGGCTGTGTCCCGGCGTGCGCGGGGTCGCCCGCCACGGGCGGCGGCAGCCGCAGGCCCGCTTCGAGCCCGGCGAGTCCGGCGGCGATGACGGCGCCTGTGACCAGATACGGATTCGCCGCCGGGTCACAGCACTTGACCTCGGCGTTCGCCGCTCCGGGGCGTCCTGGGGAGGCGGCGACGAAGCGCAGCGCTGCCTCGCGGTTCTCCAGTCCCCAGCACTGGTAGGCACCGGCCCACTGGGAGGGCTGGAGCCGCAGATAGCTGGCCGGGGCGGGGGCGCCGACGGCCAGCAGCGCGGGCAGTTCGCGCAGCACTCCGGCGAGGAACGCCTCGCAGTCCGCCGTCATGCCGTTCGGTCCCTCGCCGCCCTCGTCGCTCTCACCGCCCTCGCACAGGTTCCGGCCGTCGCGCCACAGGCTCAGATGCAGATGCCTGCCGTTGCCGACGCCGCCCAC
This sequence comes from Streptomyces daliensis, assembly GCF_054782395.1. Classification (NCBI taxonomy): domain Bacteria; kingdom Bacillati; phylum Actinomycetota; class Actinomycetes; order Kitasatosporales; family Streptomycetaceae; genus Streptomyces; species Streptomyces daliensis. The sequence continues at coordinate 289,271 of NZ_BAAGSO010000106.1, forward strand.
CTCCACCACGGGCGCGAAGGAGGCGGTGTAGCCGTGCCGCAGGGAGACCGCGCGGACCGTCTCCCGTACGAGGACGGCGAGGTCGGCAGCGCCGACGGGGCCCGTGGGCGCGACGGAGACCTCGAACTGGCCCTGCGCGTACTCGGGATGGATCTGGAGCACCTCGACGTCCTGCGCGGCGAGCGCGTCCAGCACATCGCGCACGTAGTCGGACAGCTCGACCAGCCTGGCCATCCCGTAGGCGGGTCCTGTGGAGGGGTAGCGGAGCGGGGCGTGGGGCGCGGGGTGGAGGGCGGTGTGGGGTGTGACGTGGGGTGTGGCGTGGGCCGGGGTGTCGGCGCTCGTGCCCGGAGCGGCAGCGTCCGCGCGTGTGACCACCCACTCCGTCTCGAAGCCCGCCTTGAGTTCGAGCCCGTGCCGCTCGGCGGCCCGTTCTACGGTGCGGCGCGCGAAGTGCCGCTGGCAGGCGGCGTAGGGCTCGCCGCTCTGCTCGAACCTGTCGACGGGCGCCCATGCCCAGCCCGGCTGCGCGGCGAGCGGGGTGAGCCGGGCGAGGTCGGGGCGCAGCCGCAGATCGCCGTCGGGGCCGCCGATATGGGGGCTGGTCGTGGCCGAGTCGTCCACGAGATACACGTCGAAGACGGGGGACATGCCCACGCCCGTTCGCGCGGCACTCGCCAGCCGGTCGGTCGGTACGGCCTTGACGCGGGTGATGCCCGCGACGTCCACCCAGGTCAGGGCCACGCCGTGGACGCCCGCCGCGCTGAGCCGGTCCGTCGCCTCGCGGGCCTGTTGTTCGGCCGGGATCCGCTGTGTCGTACTCATGACGGCCGTCTACTCCGTCCGTCGGCCCGGGGCAAGGCCGCACGGCCGCGTGTCGGAACGGAACGCCTCGTACCGCGCTCCCTCCCCGCCATGGGCCCGCTGCGTCAGCGCGAGGCCGGGTCCGGGGCCGGGACCGCTGACGGCAGCCCCGGGAAGAGGTGCGCCATGAACGGGTTGCGGAACTTGCCCTCCGGATCGTGCTCCTGGAGCAGTGCGGCGAACTCGGGCGCCCGCTCGTACAGCGCGACGATCTCACCGGGTGACGTGGTCGTGAGCTTCCCCCAGTGCGGGCGCGCCTCCAGCGGCATCAGCAGCTCCTCCATGGCCGCTATCGCGGGGAGCACGGCCGCGGTGTCCTGGACCCAGGTGAAGTGGACGGTCAGCGAATCGCGCCCGTAGGCGGGGCTGAGCCACAGGTCCTCGGCCGCGACCGTGCGCACCTCCGACGTCTGGAGCACCGGCCCGATCACGCCCGCGAGCCCGCGCAGCGCGGCGAGGACCTCGGGCGCCCGCTCGCGGGGGAGATACAGCTCCGACTGGAGTTCCGTGCCGTTGCTGGGAGTGAAGTCGGGCCGGAAGTGGGGCAGCCGCTCGAACCAGGGCCCTGGCACGCCGCCCTGCGTGGTGCAGGAGTCCGGGGCCATGCCGGGGATCGGATGACGCGGCCCTTCGGCGAGCCGCCCGCCCTGCCAGGCAGGGCCCGGGTGCTCGGTGCCGTGCCGGTCGGTGCGCCGCTTGAGCCAGACGACGGCGGTGCCGTCGAGCCAGTCGGCGAACGCGCTGACGCTGTAGGCCGAGCCGAAGATCTCGTCGAAGTGCTCGGCCAGCCGCTCCAGCGGCACCCCGTCGTAGACCCACTGCGCCACCTCGAAGGCGGGCTCGGTGTCCAGCGTCAGCTCGGTGACCACACCGAGCGCGCCGAGGCTGACGACGGTGCCGGTGAAGCACTCCGGGTCGGCGTCCCGGCTCATCCGCCGCACCTCGCCGTCCGGGCCCACCACGTTGAAGCCCGCGACGGCCGAGGCGAGGCTCCGCTGCGCCGAGCCCGAGCCGTGCGTGCCGGTCGCGCAGGAACCGGCGACCGAGATGTGGGGCAGCGAGGCCATGTTGGCCAGGGCGCGGCCCTGCGAGTGGAGCACGGCCGCGAGTTCGCCGTAGCGCGTACCGGCGCCGACGGTGACGGTGGCGCAGGTGCCGTCGGTCTCGATCTTCGACGGGAGTCCGTCGACGCGGACGAGATCGCCGCTCGTGTCGGCGATCCGGTTGAAGGAGTGCCCGCTGCCGAGCGCGCGGACCCGCGTGGCCGAGGCGACGAGGTCCCGCAGCTCGTCCAGCGAGGCGGGCCGGTGGACCCGCGCGGCGCCGAAGGTGGTGTTGCCCGCCCAGTTCCGGGTCGGAGGGCCGGTTGTCAGCATGTGCGATCCGATCCGGTGAAGGCTCCGTCAAGCTGTGTTGGCCTGCGCTGACGACCCTAGTACGAAAACGCTTTCGCGACGACGGTGCACAACACGCGCCGGACGCGTGTGCGAACAGGCGCGCCGGGGCACGATCTTGAAGCGCCGGGGGCGTGCACCGGAAGCGCGCGCCGGAGACGAGCACGGGGAGCCGCACCCCGCGCGCGGCGATGAAGAGGTCCAGGGGCCGGGGAACCGAGGGAGGGAGCACCGTGGGACTGCCGCTCGACGGCGTGCTGGTGGCCGACTTCAGCCGCGTCCTCGCGGGCCCGCTGGCCGCCTCGACCCTCGCCGATCTCGGAGCCCACGTGATCAAGGTCGAACGCCCCGGCACCGGCGACGACACCCGCGCGTGGGGCCCGCCCTTCGCTGAGGACGGCACCGCCGCCTACTTCGACGCGGCCAACCGTTCCAAGAGCGGCCTCGCCCTCGACCTCGCCGACCCGCGCGACGCCGCCCTCGCCAGGGAGCTGGCCCGCCGCGCGGACGTCCTCGTGGAGAACTTCCGCCCCGGCGGACTGCGCGCCTACGGCCTCGACCACGCCTCCGCGCTCGCCGCCAACCCCGGCCTCGTCTACTGCTCCATCAGCGGCTTCGGCTCGGGTGAGGGCGCCGACCTGCCCGGTTACGACTTCGTCGTCCAGGCCGTCGGCGGCCTCATGAGCATCACGGGCGAGCCGGGCGGCCCGCCCCTCAAGGCGGGCGTCGCGCTCGTGGACGTGCTCACCGCGAAGGACGCCACCACCGGCATCCTGGCCGCGCTGCGCCACCGCGACCGCACGGGCGAGGGCCAGTTGGTCGAGGTCAGCCTGCTCTCCTCGCTGCTGGCGTCCCTCGTCAACCAGGCGTCCGCGCACCTGCTCACCGGCCGCGATCCAGGACCGCTCGGCAACCGGCACCCCAGCATCGCGCCCTACGAGACGCTCGCGTGCCGGGACGGCCCGCTGGCCGTCGCCGTCGGAAACGACCGGCAGTTCCGGGCCATGGCGGCGGCGCTCGGGGACCCGGAGCTGGCGGACGACCCACGCTTCGCGCGCAACGCGGACCGGGTACGGCACCGCGAGGCCCTCGTCGAGACGCTGGAGCGCCATCTCGCGCGGGACACCGCGCAGAGCTGGGCGGAGCGGCTGACGGCCGCCTCCGTCGCCTGCGGCCCCGTCAACTCCCTCTCGCAGGCGCTCGCGCTGGCCGGACGGCTGGGCCTGGACCCCGTCGTTCCGGTGGGCGCAGGCAGGGTGCCGCAGACGCGCAGCCCGCTGCGGATGTCGGCGACGCCCGTGGCCGAGCCCGTCGCACCGCCCCGCCTGGACGAACAGGGAGCGGTGCTGCGGGAGTGGCTGGAGGGCCCGGCGGAGGAGCCCGTTCCAGGGGGCGGGCCGTGAACTCGGGCCCGTACGGGCAGAGGTAGAGTGTGGCGCTCCGTATCCGGCCGGGTGCCCGGCGAGCGGTGGCGGGGAGGGGCCGGAGGGCCCGTTTCCGGCATGGAACCGCCCGTTTGACGTCCGTTGCCGTCCGGGTTCCGGCCGGGACTCCACGCCCGGCGGGGGCCGGGAGAGGGCCGGTGGGACCCGGCGGGCGCCGGTGACGGAAAATGCCTTATTTCGCAGAGCTTGATCGCGGGAAGAATTCCTGTGGCTCATGCCAGGGAAATCCCACGGGCTCGGACAAATGGAGTGGTGAAAACGACATTGTCGGTGGTGTGGCCCATGCAGTTACCGCACGGGGAGCCAGAGCATGCGTATCACTAGCGCGACGGGCGAACGCCCTGGCGGGCAGGCGGGTGAGGTCCCCGCCTCGGGGCCCGCCGTACCGCGGCTCGTGCTCGGCACCCGGCTGCGCCGTCTGCGCGAGGCACAGTTCATCACGGCGGCCGAGGCCGCCGATTCCCTCCGCGCTCCCGAGGAGCACGTCACGGCGATGGAGCTGGGCCGCTCAGGTTTCCGGCCGCGCGACGTCGCGGACTTCCTCCGGATCTACGGCGTCACGGACGAGGCCGAGCGCGCCACCCTCATCGCGCTGATGGAGGAGGCCAACAGGCCCGGATGGTGGCACTCCTACCAGGACGTGGTGCCCGCGTGGCTGCACACGTACCTCGGCATGGAGGAGGCCGCAGGGGTCATCCGCAGCTACGAGGTCCAGTTCGTGCCCGGCCTGCTCCAGACCCCCGACTACGCGCGCGCCGTGATCGCCCTGCGCGACGACGCCGGGGAGCCCCGCGCCGCGGAACGGCGCGAGCGGCGCCTGGCCCTGCGGATGCGCCGCCAGGAGATCCTGCGCGGGCCGCGCCCGCCGCATCTGTGGGCCGTCATCGACGAGGCGGCGCTGCGCCGTCCCATCGGCGGCCCCGAGGTGATGCGCGCCCAGTTGCGGCACCTCGTCGAGGTCTGCGAACTCCCGCATGTGACGGTCCAGGTGATGCCGTTCGCCGCGGGCGGCCACCCGGCGGCGGGCGGGCCCGTGACGCTGCTGCGGCTGCCGCAGAGCGAACTCCCCGACGTCGTCTACCTGGAGCAGCTCCACGGCGCCCACTACCCGGAGGACCCGGCGGACGTCGAGCGCTACCGCCACGTCATCGACCACCTGGTCACCCGCGCCGAACCCGCGACGCGCACCCGCGCCTTCCTGGAGCGGATCCTCGACGAGACGGCGACGTCGAGGGGGCGCCGGGGGCAGTGACGGGGTGGTGACGGGCGGGCCCGTCCCGGCTCCGGGGGCGTACGTCCCGCTGTGGCGGGTCGGCACGGGGGGGAGCGGTGTTCGTCCGTGCCGCAGTTCGTTCATACGTAGTGCGGGACCGGGGCCCGGTCCTTCCCCAGCCAGACCGTATGGCTCTCCGGGGTGACCGTGACGCCGAAGTCGAACAGCCGCGGCCTCCCGGATCTCTCCCACCATCCGAGGGCGTCGCGAAGGCTCCGGATGAGATCGCGGGTCCCGTACTGAGTGGTTTTTTCACCGGTGATTCTCAACCATGACTCTTCGTCATCAGTCAGGAAGAACCACCCGTCATCCTGCTTGTACGGCGTCACGCCGGGGAGGGTGACGGCCAAGGCGAACTCGCCATGAACGTCGAGGTCTATGTCGAGCGGGCCCGGAACCTGCTCCGCGGCATCGCGGGTTTCGTTCCAGATGCTCGAAATGTCCGGCCGCGTGGGACGCTGGCCACGCACCGCCATGAAGGTCTCCCCGCCGTGGAACCAGCCTCGGGCCACCTCTCCCGGTTCGCGGACTCTGAGCCATATCAGTCCGAGGGCCCTGCCGTTGGGCAGCCAAGGGGTGACGATTTCGCCGCCCTTCTTCACCTGCGTCAGCCAGGCTTGGGGCACCCGGTGGACCGAGGCCGTAGAGATGAGACGGTCGTACGGAGCTTCGTGCGGAAACCCCTCTTCACCGTCGCCGCAGTGGACAGCGGGTGCGTATCCCGCCGCTTCGAGGTTCGTTTGGGCGAGGTCGGCGACCGATGCGTCCACCTCCTTGCTGAAGACATTGCGCTGGCCCACGCGCTCACACAACAGAGCGGTGTTGTAGCCGGTACCGGTGCCGATCTCCCCGATGCGCTCGCCCGGCTGCGGGGCGAGCGAGGTGAGCATGTTCAGCACCCCGCCCGAGGCGCTGAGTGAGCTGGTGGGGAGAAGTCCGGAGCCATCTGCGGCCGTTCGTCCGTCGTCCACCTGAGTCACTACGGCATCGGTCTCGTGATAGACGAGTTCAGCCCACCTTGCTTCGTCGGTGCGCCGATGGAACGGGCGCCAGCGTCCGTCTCGCCACGTCCACACGGTCTCCGGAGCGAACCAGTGCCGATGCACTGATTCGAACGCCCCGCGAAGCCACTGTTGTTCGCGGAAGGCACCCCTGGCCGCCAGAGACTCGATGAGCCGCCGGCGGTAGGGAGCGAAATCAAGGGTCACTCGTCGTCGTCCTTACGGCGCGAGCCGGAGTCACCGCCGCCGATCGTCGGCGATTGCCCGTCGGTGTCTCCCGGAGGGCCCTTGGGCTGCTCGTCCGGCGGTTCCTTCGCGTGCTCTCCACCCATCGCAATTGCTCCTCTCAGAGGCTGGGACCATCCCAGCGCGGTCGGGGCGCTTCAACAACCGCATCGCTGGAATGAAGCGGCTGGCTCGTCGGCTGACGCCCGTCCCCTGGACCGTTGACGACGGTTTCTCCAGGGGACGGGGGCTCATGGGGTCGGGGTCGCGTCGTGCGGGGGTGTGACGGTGGTGAGTTGGAGGGTGCGTCCGCCGACGAGGGGTGCGGTGAGGATGACGGCGTGGCCCTGGTGGTGGAGGGCTTTGCCGATGCGGGTGTGGCGGGCGTGCCACCAGTGGCGGGGTGTGAGGAGGGTGGACAGGCAGTCGCGTGTCTCCCCGTCGACGGTGATGCGTTCGCCCATCTCGCGGAGGCGGAGGGCGTGGCAGGCGTAGCCGGTGAGGAGGGTGGCGAGGTTGCCTTCCATGATCTCGATGACCTGCCCTGACGGCATGGGCCGCGGGTAGCTGGTGAGGAAGGCGGTGCCGTGCGGGAGTTCGTACATCAGCCGCACGGCGCGGTCCTGGATACGTCGCATCACGAAGTGGGGTGCGTGGCCGTCGAGTACGGCGACGGGGAAGCCTGCGGTGGTGGCCCAGCCGTGGGGGTCGTAGAAGACATCCTCGGGGTCGGCGGGAATGAGAACGGTGTGGTCGCGGGGCATGGCGTTGCTCCAGATCGGTGACGGGGTGAGGACGTAGAGAAGGACGACGATGAGTGCGGCGAGCACGGTGATGGAGGCGATCTGCTCGGGCCGTCCTGGCGGGCAGAGGGGGCAGTGTGCTGTGGCCGTCGTGTTCATCGCATGTCGATGACCGTGACGTCGCGGAGTTCGCGGATCAGCTTCGATACGAGCAGCGCTCGCAGGCTCGTGTCGCCCTTGGGGGCCCACACGTCGGCCTCGTCGGTTTGCCAGCCACCGGCGGTCAGCCGGTAGTGCGTGCCGCCCGCGCCCCACAGGCGCGGGGTCTTGACGCGCAGCTCGGCGAAGTGGCCCTTCCCCAGGCGTGGGCACAGCTCCCGCGACATCTTGGCGTGTGCGTCGCACAGGGGCGGCATGGCGGTCACCGCGCCTTCGGGCCAGGTCGGCGGGTCCAGTTCCTTGCGCCAGTCGAAGAACAGCCAGCCATCACGGTTTCGGGATGCGGGTCCCTTGCACACCTGGCATTTCATGGAGTACATGCAGATGTACTGGCGTGCGGGATGCATGTTCGCGAAATGTGCGGTTCCCACGCCTGGAGATGAGGAGACTCTTGCCCACAGGGCGCCGAAGCCGCAGCGGTCTTCGGGGAGCGCAGGACCGTGGTATGTGAGCCTCGGCTCGGGGGCGAACGCTACGGTCAGCAGGCTCAAGGGCACGGGGACTTCGCTGTCCCACATCACGACGTAAGGGACCAAGGTGGGCTCCCCGGTCACCGGGTGGGGGGCGTAGTGCTCGCTCGGCAGCGTGCTGCCTTTATGGAAGAACGACGCGGGTCGAGCCATCAGGAGTCCTCCTCAGCACTGAGGAGTTCCGCCCATACGACCTTGCCCGAATGCCAGTATTCCGAGCCCCAGCGGTGCGCCAGCTCGTGAACGATGAACAGTCCTCGTCCGCTCTCTTCATCACGTCCGGGGCCTGGCCTGTGCAATGTCGGGGACTCGGCGGACGTATCGGATACGGCGAAGCGGACGCGATACGGCGCGGGCAGACTGACACCAAAACAGAGGAACAGACCGCCGCTGTGCTGAGCCGCATTGCCGACCAGTTCCGAGATGATCAGTGACCCGTCCTCTATGAGGTGACCCAGACTCCACGTGCTCAACGCTGTTTCCACCAGTTGACGGGCGTGCCCGGCGGCTTCTGGTGTACAGCACATCTCCTGGCTGTAGCCGGGTACGCCGATTACGTTCGGTTTCGTCGCGGTCATGATCACGGGGTCTTCCCTCCGAGTGGTGGAACCTCCAGGCCCCGACATATAGGAGGCGTATCTAGCTTCCTCCTGCTGCCACAGGTATTCCTGTAGAGCCATTTCACAGGGCTCGCAGTAGTGGAGCTGGCCGGTTTCGCCTTCCGCTTTTATGTCTCCCACTAGCCTCACCGGTAGCGGACTGTTGTCACATTTGAAGCAGCGCCCAGTGAAGACCTCGGAACGCCGAAACTTCATTTATTCATCGAGGGCTTGAGCGGCGGGACGGGCATCAGCCCGCACGGTCGTGGAAGGGCTGGCCCATCGTCGTCCGGCAGTAGAACTAAGGCGCGAGGCGTCCGCCACACGAGCCCGCCGCCGTGCTCCAGTACGTACCAACCGCCGTCCACGGACGAGAACATCGCCACGACGTCACTACGGTTCACGACATCGGGTGGGGCAGGGCGGCCCCGTCCGTGGCACCGACCCCGAGAACTTCACCCAGCTCCGAGTAGAGCCGACGGGCTTCGTGCGGCAGCAACCTCAGTGGCACGTCGCCTGTGAACGTCCCCTCATTGGAGAGCCGCGGGGGAACACTGATCGTGCCGTCGCTCTCCAAGATCAGCTGTTGACCGGGGATGCGCTTAACGCGCCAAGTCGGCTGGTGCACGGCCGCTCCTCTGCATGGTTTGGCGGGTCTGTGAACTACTCAACGCCCGTACGCAGGGGTTATCTACGCTCAACTGCCGGACACGGAGGCGTTCTTGGCATAGTGTCCTAAGTGGCCCAAACGTCCCTGGAGGCCCCTTGAATCAAACGCTGTATGGTGCTATGGCCCGGCGTGGGGTGAAGCCCGGCGAGTTGGCCCGTAAGGTTGGGGTTGACCCCAAAACCGTGAAGAGATGGCTCGCCGACGCCAGCAGGGCGCCCCACCAGGTGACCAGGGCTGCGGTGGCAGAGGCACTAGGAGTGAGAGCGGAAGTGCTGTGGCCTAAGTCGCTCCGGGAAACCGTGAAGATGGGGCCTGACCGGGAGATCGTCAGCGCCTACCCCTATCGAAATGCTTGCCCTACGTCTGTATGGGCGGATCTGATCGCTTCTGCATCGCAGAGCATCACGTTCGCTGGCTACACGAACTACTTCATCTGGCAGGAGCAGCCTCGATTGGCTGACCGGTTGAAGCGGAAACTGCATGATGGGTGCCGAGTGCGGTTCCTAGTAGGAGACCCCGATTCTGAAGTGACGAGAAAGCGCGAAGAGGTCGAAGGTGTGCCACTGACCGTAGGCACACGTATCCGAATCACCCTGGACGCCTTGGAGAAGATGCGGGGTGTCCCCGGCCTGGAAGCTCGCTTCTCGGACCAGCACATTGCATTGTCGGTTTTCGCCTTTGATGACCAGATGCTGGTGACCCCGCATCTGAGCAGTCTCCTGGGGCACGACTCGCCTATGCTTCATCTGAGGCGCCTTGGGGAAGACGGACTGTTTGACCGGTTCCAAGGACACGTGGCAGCTCTGTGGGAAGGCAGCCCTAGGCCCGTATGGGAATAGATTGACTTTCTGATGTGTCGTGGTGCGAAATCCCTTTCCTGGATACATATCCAGGAGGCGCACATGGCTCGGAAAGTCATCACCATCTTCAATGCGTGCCTCCATGATGAGGGACCCGCCCGGCACCGGTGCGGCGCCCGTACGCGTCAGCCCGTGACGCGTCAGCCCGTGACGCGCTCGAAGACGGCGGCCAGCCCCTGCCCGCCGCCGATGCACATGGTCTCCAGCGCGTACCGCGCCTCCCTGCGCCGCACCTCCCCGGCCAGCGTTGCCAGGATCCGGGCCCCGGTGGCGCCGACGGGGTGGCCGAGCGAGATGCCGGAGCCGTTGACGTTGACGCGCTCCTCGTGGTCCTTCTCGGTCAGCCCGAGGGCGCGGGTGCAGGCCAGGACCTGCGCGGCGAACGCCTCGTTCAGCTCGATCAGGTCCATGTCGTCCAGGGAGAGCCCGGCCCGCTCCAGCGCGCCGCGGGTCGCGCCGACGGGCCCCAGTCCCATGGTCCTCGCCGGTACGCCGTCCCGCGCGAAGGACACCAGCCGCAGCAGCGGCGTCAGGCCCAGCCGCTCGGCCGTCGCCGCGCCGGTTACCAGGCAGGCGGCAGCCGCGTCGTTCTGGCCGCTGGCGTTGCCCGCGGTGACCGTCGCCTCCGGGTCGGTCTTGCCCATGACGGGGCGCAGCCCGGCCAGTTGCCCGGCGGTGGTGTCGGGGCGCGGGTGCTCGTCGGTGCCGACGACGGTCTCGCCCTTGCGCGTGCGCACGGTGACCGGCGCGATCTCGTCGGCGAAGCGGCCCTCCTCCATGGCGCGTGCCGCCCTGCGCTGCGAGCGCAGCGCCAGCGCGTCCTGGTCCTCGCGGCTGACGCCGAAGTCGCGGCGCAGGTTCTCCGCCGTCTCGATCATGCCGCCGGGCACCGGGTGGTTCACCCCGCCCGCGGTGACCCGGCCGCGCGCGAGGGAGTCGTGGAGCTGGAGCCCGGGGCCCTTGATGCCCCAGCGGCCCTCGTGCGTGTAGTACGGCGCGGCGCTCATCACCTCGACGCCGCCCGCGATCACGACCTCGCTGAAGCCGCACCGCACCTGCATGGCCGCGTCGAGCACGGCCTGGAGCCCGGAGCCGCAGCGCCGGTCGGTCTGGAGGCCCGTGACCGTCTCGGGCAGCCCGGCGTCCAGCGCGGCGACCCGGCCGATGGCGGGCGCCTCCGAACTCGGGTACGCGTGCCCGAGGATGACCTCGTCCACCCGCGCGCCGTCGATCCCCGTACGGGCGACGACCTCGGCGATGACGTGCGCGGCCAGCGCGGCGGGCCGCTGCGTGGAGAGGGCGCCGCCGAACCTGCCGATGGGGGTGCGTACGGGGGCGCAGATGACGACGTCGGTCGGGGCGGGGGACGACGGGGCCGTGGCCATGGTCGGGCCTTTCCTGAGAGGGCGGGGGCTGTCCGGCTGAGCGGGCGCCGGAGGGGTTTCCCGCCGACCTTCGCACCCCGCACTGTGCCGGTCCAATATCCGATCCGCCTCGCACTGAGACGCACCCGCACCTAATCCGTGAGGGCCTCGGGCGCCGCGTGCGTGCCGGGCGTCGGCAGGGCCTCCTCGGCGATGTCCAGGACGCTGCGCAGCGCAGCCGAGGGGTTGTCCGTGCGCCAGGCGAGCGCGGCCCGCAGCACGACGGGCGGACCGGCGAGTGGGCGGTAGACCAGGCCCGTCTGCTGGATGTGCATGCAGGAGGTGAGCGTGAGGGTCACGCCGACGCCCATCGCCACCAGGGCCAGGATGGTGTACGAGTCCGGCGCCTCCTGCACGATCCGCGGGCGGTGCCCGGCGCTCTCGCACGCCTGGAGCGTGATGTCGCGCAGGCTGGACCCCGTGTTGGCGGGGAAGCTGACGAACGGCTCGCCCGCGAGGTCGGCGACGTCGATCCGCTCGCACCGCGCCAGCCGGTGGTCGGCGGGGAGCGCGCACACCAGTTCCTCCTCGTCGATCACCCGCGTCTCCACGCCGGGCTGGGTCACCGGCAGCCGTACGAAGCCCACGTCCAGCGAGCCGTCGGCGACGCGTGCCAGCGCGCGGTTGGCGTACGTCTGGCCGCGCATCACCAGCTCGATGCCGGGGTGCGCGGCGCGCACGGCCCGCGTCAGCACGGGCAGCGTCGTATGGCTGGAGGCCCCGGCGAAGCCGACCGTGACCCTCCCGTACTCCCCGCGCCCGGCCGCCTTCGCGACCCGCGTGGCGATCTCCAGGTCCTCCAGCACCGTGCGCACCGGTTTCAGGAAGGACTCCCCGGCGCTGGTGAGCCGCACCGAGCGGGTGCTGCGCTCGAAGAGCTGCACGCCCAGCTCCTTCTCCAGCTGGCGGATCTGCTGGCTCAGCGGCGGCTGGGCCATGTGCAGGCGCTTCGCCGCGCGCCCGAAGTGCAGCTCCTCGGCGACGGCCACGAAGGAGGCCAGATAGCGCAGTTCCACGGTGGCCCTCCAGTTATCAATCTCCCGTCTCAAACTGACCTTAATTTGGTATTGGACCCCAATCAATAGGCGCTGGCAGCGTAAGAGGCGACCCGTCACCCGTCACCGCACGCGAGGAGCCGCCATGGGACAGGACGAGGACGCAGCCACCGGAACCGCGCCCGCCGCGCGCACGACCACCACCCCCGCCGCCGTCGACAAGACGATGACGATGCGGGACGCGGTCGCCGCGTATGTCCACGACGGGGACACCGTCGCGCTGGAGGGCTTCACCCACCTCATCCCGACGGCCGCCGGGCACGAGATCATCCGGCAGGGCCGCAGGAACCTGACCGTCGTGCGGATGACCGCCGACATCGTGGTGGACCAGATGCTCGCCGCCGGCTGCGTGTCCCGGCTCGTCTCCTCCTTCGTCGGCAACTCCTCGGCCGGTTCGCTCGGCGAGCTGCGCCGCCGGGTGGAGAAGGGCCTGCCCGAGCCGCTGGTCTTCGAGGAGTACAGCCACTACGGGCTCATCTGCCGCTATCTCGCGGGCGCCCAGCGGCTGCCGTTCTACCCGCTGCGCTCCTACGGCGGCAGCGACCTGCCCCGCGTCAACCCCGACCTGCGCAAGGTCACCTCGCCCTACCCCGGACCCGACGGGGAGCGCGAGGAGATCTACGTCGTCCCGCCCGTCAACCCGGATGTGACGATCATCCACGCCCAGCGCGCCGACCGCGCGGGCAACACCCAGATATGGGGCCTCACCGGCATCCAGGCCGAAGCGGTCTACGCGGCACGCAAGGCCGTCGTCGTCGTGGAGGAGGTCGTCGACGACGAGGTCGTCCGCTCCGACCCGAACCGCACCGTCGTCCCCGCGCACGCCGTGGACGCCGTGGTCGTCTGCCCGCGCGGCGCCCACCCCTCCTTCGCGCAGGGCTACTACGACAGGGACAACGCCTTCTACCGCGCCTGGTCCGCGATCAGCAAGGACGAGGAGCGGCTGCACGCCTGGCTGGCCGAGTGGGTGCACGGCACGCGGGACCACGCCGAGTACGTGGAGCGGCTCGGCGAGGAGCACTGGGCGCGGCTGGCCGTCGGCGACGCCATGAGCCTGCCGGTGAACTACGGGCGGCGGCTGTGACGCGCGTGCCGTCCCGGACACTCGTGCCGCCTCTGAAGAGCGGCGCCAGGGCCGCCGTCCTCCGCCGTACCTCCCGACTCCCGGAAGCGAGCCGCGCATGACCCCCGCCACCACATCCGCCGACGGGTCGGCGACCCGCGAGGCGACCCCGTCCGAGCTGCTGTCCGTGATCGCCTCCAGGGAGCTCGCGGGCAGGCGGACCGTCTTCGCGGGCATCGGACTGCCCACCCTCGCCGCCTCCCTGGCCCATCTGACGGTCGCGCCGAGCCTGGAGATCGTCTACGAGTCCGGGGTGTGCGGCGCCCACCCCTCCCACCTCCCCGAGACCATCGCGGACGCCGTCCTCATCACCGGTGCAGAGGCGGTCCTCTCGATGCCCGCGCTCTTCGGCTCCGTGCTCCAGGGCGGCCACATCGACGTCGGCTTCCTGGGCGCGGCCCAGATCGACAAGTGGGGCAGCCTCAACTCCTCCGTCATCGGCGACTGGCACAGCCCCACCGTGCGGCTGCCGGGATCCGGCGGGGCCAACGAGGTGATGGCCAACTCGCGCGAGGTCTTCGTCGTCATGCGCCGCCACGACCCGCGCTCCTTCACCGAACGCCTCGACTTCTGCACCTCGCCGGGCCCCGACCGCGCTCTGGAGGACGGCATCAGGCCGCTGGGCGCCGGGGTCACCCGCGTCATCACGGAGCTGGGCATCCTCGCCCGCGAGGGTGTGGGGGAGGAGCTGCGGCTGGCTGCCGTGCACCCCGGGGTGAGCGTCGAGCGGGTACGGGAGGCGACCGGCTGGGACCTGGCCGTCGCCGACACCGTCCGCACCATCGAGCCGCCCACCGACGCCGAACTGCGGCTGCTGCGCGACGATGTCGACCCCGACCGTGTGTACCTGCGCTGAACCGGCGCGGAAACGAGAGGAGCGGCAACCGGATGGACCGTAACCGTGTGGACCACAAGGGTGTGGACCGTCACCGTATGGGCAGCCCCGCGCGTATCAGGATCGTCGGAGCCGGGGTCATGGGCCGCGGCATCGCCCAGTGGGCGGCGACGGCGGGCCACACCGTCGAACTCGCGGACGCGCGCCAGGAGTCGGTGACCGAGGCCCGCGAGTTCGTGCGCGGCATGCTGGAGCGCGCCGTCGCCAAGGGACGCACCAGCGAGGCGGAGGCGTCCGCGGCGCTGGAGCGGCTGGTCCCGCTGGAGAGCCCCTACTCCGCGCCCGTCGACGAGGAGCACGCGCCGGTGCTGGTGATCGAGGCGGTCAGGGAGGACCTGGAGACCAAGGCGGGCCTGTTCACCGAGCTGGAGAAGGTGCTGCCCGCCGCCACCGTCTTCGCCACCAACACCTCCTCCCTCTCCGTCACCGAGATCGGGGCGCGGCTCGCCGACCCCTCGCGGCTGGCGGGGCTCCACTTCTTCAACCCGGTGCCGCTGATGCGGATCGCCGAGGTCGTGCCGGGCGCCGCGACCCGCGCGGACATCCCCGGCGCGCTCACGGAGTTCGTCGAGAAGTGCGGCCACCGCGCCGTCACCGTCGCCGACACCCCCGGCTTCCTCGTCAACCACGCGGGCCGCGGACTGGTCACCGAGGCGCTCGCGCTGCTGGAGGAGAACGTCGCGGAACCGGCCGCGCTGGACCGGATCGCGCGCGACGTGCTCGGGCTGCGCATGGGCCCGTTCGAGCTGATGGACCTGACGGGGCTCGACGTCACCGCCTCCGTCATCGACACGGTGTGGCGCGGCTTCCGGCACGCCGACCGGCTGCGCCCCTCCTATCTGACCGCGAACCGCGTGGTGGCGGGCCTGCACGGGCGCAAGACGGGGCGCGGCTGGTACGCGTACGGGGACGAGGGCGGCGTCTCGGACGCCCCGGGCGAGGGCCCGGAGCCCGGCGACGCGGGACGCGCCGTGACCGTCGCGGGAGAGGACGCGGCGGCCGGGGAACTGCGCGCGCTGCTGGCCGCCTCCGGGGCGCGGCTCGACGAGGCGAACCCGCGCGCCCTCGTCCTCGTGCCGACGTGGGGGACCACCGTCGCCGAAGCCGTCGAGCGCCACGGGCTGGACGCGGGGCGCACCCTCGGCGTCGACCCGCTCTCCCTCGCCACGCCGCGCCGCGTCCTCGCGGTGACCCCGGCGTCCGCGCCGGCGGCGGTACGGGACGCGGTCGCCGTGCTCGCGGCGACGGGCGGCGAGGGCGGCGGGAGCACCGAGCAGGGCGCGACGGTCGCGGTCACTGTCGTACGGGACACCGCCGGGTCCGTCGCGCAGCGGCTGCTGGCGTCCATCGTCGGCGTGGCCGCCTCCATCGCCGAACGGGCCATCGCCACCCCGGCCGACATCGACCTCGCCGTCACCCTCGGGCTCGGCTACCCGCACGGCCCGCTGGCCTGGGGCGAGCACGTCGGCGCCGCGCGGCTGCTCGGGCTCCAGCGTGCGCTGCACGCCACGACGGGCGACCCTCGTTACCGGCCCACCCGCTGGGTCACCGAGCGCGCCCAGCTCGGACTCCCGCTGACGGCCCCGGACGCGCCCCTGCCGTAGAGCCGTCGCACACCGCGTCACCCCGCACCGCACCGCACCAACCATCCGGATCACTGAGCTGATCCTCAAGGACGAGGAGCACACTCCATGGACCCGAGGGACTTCGGCCTCTCCGAGACACAGCGCGACTTCCGCGCCATGGCCGCCGAGTTCGTCGACGCCGAGATCGTGCCGCACACCCGCGAGTGGGACCGCGCGGAACGCGTCGACCCCGGCATCGTCAAACGCCTCGGCGAGCTGGGCTTCCTGGGCCTCGCCGTGCCCGAGGAGTACGGCGGCGTCGAGGCCGACACGCTCTCGTACACCCTGGTCACCGAGGAGCTGGGGCGCGGCGACTCCTCCGTGCGCGGCATCGTCTCCGTCTCCCTCGGCCTGGTCACCAAGACCATCGCCGCATACGGGACGGACGCGCAGAAGAGCGAGTGGATACCCCGGCTCACGGCGGGCGAGGCGCTCGGCTGCTTCGCCCTCACCGAGCCGGGCACCGGATCCGACGCGGGCTCGCTCACCACGCGCGCCACCCGCGACGGCGGCGACTGGGTCATCGACGGCGGCAAGATGTTCATCACCAACGGCACCGTCGCCGAGGTCGCCCTCACCTTCGCGCGCACGAGCGAGAAGGGCATCACCGCCTTCCTCGTGCCCACCTCCACGCCCGGCTTCACCGCGACCGAGATCCACGGCAAGCTCGGACTGCGCGGCCAGGCCACGGCCGAGATCACCTACGAGGGCGTCCGCGTCCCCGACTCGGCCCGGCTCGGCGAGACCGACCGCGGCCTGGGCATCGCGCTCGGCGCGCTCTCCCGCGGCCGGGTCTCCGTCGCGGCGGGCTCGGTCGGCGTGGCCCAGGCGGCGCTGGACGCGGCGGTGCGCTACTCGACGGAGCGGGAGCAGTTCGGAAAGCCCGTCGCCTCCTTCCAGCTCGTGCAGGAGCTGCTCGCCGACTCGGCCGTCGACGTGCGTGCCTCGCGGCTGCTCACCCACCAGGTGGCACGGATGGCGGACGCGGGGGTGACGCCGAAGGAGTACGCGACGGAGGCGTCCATCGCGAAGTACCACGCCAGCGAGACCGCCGTGCGGGTCAGCAACAACTGCCTCCAGGTCTTCGGCGGTTACGGCTTCATCGACGAGTACCCGGTGGGCAAGTACCTGCGCGACGCGCGCGTGCTGACGCTCTACGAAGGCACCAGCCAGGTCCAGAAGCTGATCATCGGCCGCGCGCTGACCGGGGTGAACGCGATGTCCTGACGTGTACGTGTGATGTGTTTCTACGTGTGCGCGTGAGGTGTGCGTGCGCGGGGCCGCCGCCCCCCGTGGTGGCGGCGGCCCCGCGCACGGGTGGGGGCAGGCTCAGTCGGCGTACTCGCCGGTGCGGTAGCGGCGCGCCTCGCGCCTTCCCTCGTACCGCGCCTTGCGGTTACTGCTCCTGACCATGCCCTGCCACTCCTTCCTGCACCGTCGCGCCTGGCATCCGGCGCAGCAGGTGTGGCCGAACAGAAGCTGACCGGGGTCGGCCCAGTGGCAGCGGGTGCCCGTCAGCTCGTCCGGGGGCGCGAGGTAAGGGGGCAGGTCGCAGGCGCCGTGACGGTGATCGTGAACCGGTCGCGGACCGTGCTCGGCGTAGCGCACCCACAGTGGCTTGGTCTTGTCCGTACGGGACATACCGCTCCTTTCGGAGTCGCCGGAGAGGGCTTTTGGTGAACCTTGCAGGTTAACCGCACACGTCGAGCGCCGACAAGACCGGAACGAGCGACCGTGGCCCCGGTCTTCGCCGTGCACGCCCTCGGGTAAAGTCCGTGCAGGTTGCAAGAATGTCCGCGACCGGGGAATCAGTGAGCAGCGGCGAGCCCCCGGCGGACCGGACGGAGAGGGTGCGAACACATGGGTGCCAGCAGTGTCGTCGACGAGACCAGCGGGGGAGAGACCGCCCCGGCAGAGCCGTCGACTCCCGCGTCGGACAGCGCCCAGGGAGGCACTGCGGCGGAGCGGCTGCTGCTCTTTACGGACGCGGTGGCCGCGATCTCCATCACCCTGCTGGTCCTGCCGCTGGTCGAACTCGTCCCGGAGGCCGCTTCCGCCCACGAGGGTGCCAGCGAGGTGCTCACCGGCCACCTCAACCAGATCTGGAGCTTCCTGCTCAGTTTCACGGTCATCGCGAACATCTGGCTGGAGCATCACCGGACCTTCGCGTCGGTCTCGAAGGTCAACCGCCCCCTGATGGTATGGAACATGGGGTGGCTGCTCTCCATCGTCGTGCTCCCCCTCCCGACAGAGATGATCGGCGCCTTCGGCTTCGACCGGTTCGTGGGGGCGTTCTACTACTCGACGCTCCTGGCCGGAATGGTGTGCCGGTTGGCGATGCTGAGGATTGTGAAGACCACCCCGGGGCTGCTTGAGGAAGATGACCCAAGGGCACCGCAGAAGGCCGAGGACTCCTACACCGAGAGCTGGCTCAACGTCATCGCCCTGGTCATCGCATTCGCCATCGCGCTCGCCGTACCGGTGCTCCAGTACTACAGCCTGCTGCTCCTCGCCGTCGCGCCGAGGCTGGTACCCCTCCTCAGGGGCCGACGCACCGCCCGCTGACCGAGCGTTCGGGCCGGTGATCGGTGTTGACTCCGGCCCGTCACACGCCTGGCGACGCCTTCCCCCTACCAGTACCAACTCGGACACCGGCAGCCGACACAGGCACAGGCACAGGCACGCCAACATCGTCAGCCCTTTGTGTCAGCTCCTCTTAAGGCACCCGCACCCGGTGGTGCCGCGCGGCGATGCGGAGGTCCGCCTCGACGGCGGCGGCCGTCTCGCGCAGCGCGGGCAGGAGCGCGTCCCTGGTCGTCTCCAGGGGCTCGGAGCCGGAGTGCTGGGCGACGTTGAGCGCCGCGACGACCCGGCCCCCGGCATCCCTGAGCGGCACGGCCACCGAGCGCAGGCCCTCCTCCAGCTCCTGGTCGATGGCGGCGTACCCCGCCCGCGCCGTCTCCTCCACGATCCGCGCGAGCCGTGGCACGGAGGTGACGGTGTGCTCCGTGAAGGCGCGCGGCTCTGCGCGCTCCAGCACGTGTGCGCGCTCCGCCTCGGGCAGCCCGGCGAGGAGGACCCGGCCCATGGCCGTCGCGTAGGCGGGGAAGCGCGTCCCGAGCGTGATGCTGATGCTCATGATGCGGATGGTGGGCACCCGGGCCACGTAGAGGATGTCGGTGCCGTCCAGCACCGTCACGGAGGCCGACTCGTGGACCTTGGCGACCAGGCCGCGCAGATGCGGCTGGGCGATGTCGGCGAAGGACAGGCCCGTCAGATGCGCGTAGCCCAGTTCCAGGACGCGGGGGAGGGGGCGGAAGAGGTGGTCCGAGCACTCCGCGTAGCCCAGCTCCTCCAGTGTGAGCAACGCGCGGCGCGCCGTCGCGCGGGCCAGCCCCGTCGCCTCGGCGACGGCCGAGAGCGACATGCCCTGGCCCGGCGGCGCCTCGCCGAGGGCGCGCAGCACCGTCAGGCCACGGGCGAGGGACTGGAGGAAGCCCGCGCCCAGCTCGCTCTTCGCGCTCCGCGCGGGGTCGGCGCCTGACCCGGCGGCGTCCGCGTCCCCGGCGCCATGCGCATGGTTCACGTCCACCGCCCGCGCCGCGAGCGTCGACTCCATCGTGGCGGCTGCCTCGCGCAGCCTCGGCAGCACCGTGCGGGCGAGGTCACGCGCGCTGTGCCTGCTGGTGTGGCTGACTGCGCTGAGCGCGCAGGCCGTGCGTCCGTCGAGCCCGCGCACCGGCACGGCGACGGCCACCAGCCCCGGCTCGATGAGCTGGTCGTCCAGTGACCAGCCGTCCTCGCTCGCGGCCTCCGCGCGGCGCGTGAACTCCTCCTCGGTGCCCGGCACGGCGCGCGCGGGCACGGCGGAGAAGCCCTCGTCGTGCGGGTCGGCGGCGCGGCGCCTTCGCCACGCCGCCCACTGGTCCGCGTCCCAGCGCGCCGCGAACAGGGCGCCGGGCGCGCAGCGTTCGGCCGGCAGCAGGTCGCCGATGCGGAAGGCCAGCGCCATGGTCCTGCGGCGGGTGGCCTGCACGATGAAGCGCACCCCGTCCCCGTCGGGCACGGCGAGCGAGACGGACTCGTCGAAGTGGTCGGCCAGGGCCTCCGCCTGCGCGCCGAGCGCGTCGGGCAGGCCGCTGGCGGAGAGGTAGGCGTTGCCCAGCTCCATCAGCCGGGGCGCGAGCACCGCCTCCTGGCCGTCGAAGCGCACATGGCCGAGCCGGTCCAGGGTGGCGATGACCCGGTCCACCGTGGAGCGGGCCAGTCCCGTGGCCCGTACGAGGTCACCGGGGCGCGCGCTCTCCTTTCCCGGCCAGGACATGGCGCGCAGCACGGCGAGCCCCCGTTCCAGGGGTCGTACGGATTCCTGCTGCGGCATCGCGCCCTCCTCCTCGTGGCCGTCCCCGTGGCGTCGCCCCGTGGCATCCGTGGACATCCATCGACATCCATGGAAAGCGATTCGCGCGCAACCGTTGACACCGGCCCCCCGCGGTCGGAGACTCCCGTCAAACATTATGAACGAAAGTTCACCAGGCGAACAGCCCCTTTGGTGGACGCGATCAGCGGACCCGCCGCGCCGCGCCCGATACGTATGGGCGGCACACGCAGCACGCACGAAGGGAAACAACCGATGCGCACCACCGTCGGCATCATCGGCGCGGGCCCCGCCGGCCTCCTCCTCGCCCGCCTCCTGCACCGCGCCGGGATCGACTCGGTCGTCCTGGAGGCCCGCGACCGCGCCTACGTCGAAGCGCGGCAGCGCGCCGGGATCCTGGAGCAGGGCACCGTCGACGTGCTGCGCGAGTGCGGCGCGGGTGCGCGCATGGACCGCGAGGGGCTGCGCCACGACGGCATCGAGCTGCGCTTCGACCGGCGCCGCCACCGCGTCGACTTCCCCGAGCTGACGGGCGGAAAGTCCGTGATGGTCTACGCGCAGACAGAGGTCGTCAAAGACCTCATCGCCCTCCACACCGACGAAGGCGGCCCGCTGCTCTTCGAGGCGAAGGCACTGGCCGTCGAGGACCCGGACTCGGAGCACCCGCGCGTCCGCTACGTCCACGAGGGCGTCGAACAGACCCTGGAGTGCGACTACGTGGTCGGCTGCGACGGCTTCTGGGGCGTCGCCCGCGAGGCCGTGCCCCGCGAGCTGTCGCGGGTCTTCGAGCGCACGTACCCCTTCGGCTGGCTCGGCGTCCTCGCCGACGTGCCGCCCTCCAACGACGAACTCGTCTACGCACGCCACGACCGGGGCTTCGCACTGCTCAGCATGCGCTCGCCCGAGGTCTCCCGCCTCTACCTCCAGGTGCCCGACGGAACCGACCCGGACGAGTGGAGCGACGAGGAGATCTGGGACGAACTGGAGCGCCGCTTCGAGACCGCCGACGGCTGGTCGCTCAAACGCGGCCCCGTCACCTCCAAGTCGGTGACCCCCATGCGCAGCTTCGTCCACGAGCCGATGCGCCACGGCCGCCTCTTCCTCGCGGGCGACGCGGCACACATCGTCCCGCCGACCGGAGCCAAGGGCCTCAACCTCGCCGTCAGCGACGTGGTCACCTTCGCGCGCGGCCTGGTCCGGCTGCGCGAGACCGGCTCGGCCGACCGGCTCGACGCCTACTCCGAGACGTGTCTGCGCCGGGTGTGGCAGGCCGAGCGGTTCAGCTACGCGATGACGACCACGCTCCACCGTGCCCCCGACGCGACCGCCTTCGACGACCGCCTCCAGCTCGCCCGACTGGAGCGCATCGCCACAGCGCGCTCGGCCGCCACCGACCTCGCCGAGAACTACACCGGGCTCCCCTTCGGCTGAGCCCCGCCCCCCCCTCGCACCGCTCCCCGCCCGCGTTCCCGTCCCCGCAGAAACGAGAGCCGCATGCCTCCCTCCTCCGGAGCCCCCGCACCCGAGGGCCGTACGCACAGCTTCCGCTCCGTGGCCCCGGTCCTCGGGCTGTGCTGGATGGCCGTCTTCTTCGACGGCATGGACGTCAACATCTACGGCGCCGTCATGCCCCACCTCCTGGACGACGGCTCCCTCGGGCTGACCGAGAGCACGGCGGGCACCATCGGAAGCTGGACGACGTTCGGCATGCTCATCGGCGCGCTGACGGCGGGCACCTTCACGGACTGGCTCGGGCGCAGGCCCGTACTGGTCTGGAGCGTCGTCCTCTTCTCGCTCGGCTCCGCCGTGTGCGCGCTCGCGGGATCGGCCTCGCTCTTCGGCGGCGGGCGCTTCCTCGCCGGGCTCGGCCTCGGCGGGCTGATGCCGATCTGCCTGGCCATGGTCGCGGAGTTCGCGCCGCCGCGCAGGGCCGCGCTGGCCGTCGGGATGCTGATGACCTCGTACCACGCGGGCGGCATGGCGGCCACCGGGCTCGGCCTGGGCATCGCGCCCTCGTTCGGCTGGCGCTGGGTCTTCTGGGCGGGCGTGCTGCCCGCCGTCATCGCGGTGCCGCTGCTGCTGAAGCTGCTGCCGGAGTCGCCCGGCGTGCTGCTGGCGCGGGGCCGCAAGGCGGACGCCGACGCCGTCGCCGACCGCTACGGCATGCCGCGGCCCGTCCCCGCCGAGGCACCGGAGAGCGGCGCGAAGGGCCGGGTCACGGCGGTGCTGGCGCTGTTCGGGCGCGGCACCCGCTGGGCCACCCCGCTCCTGTGGATCGCCTCCTTCTGCGGGCTGCTCCTCGTCTACGGGGTCAGCACCTGGCTGCCGCAGCTCATGCGCGCCTCCGGCTACGGGCTGACGTCCTCCGTCAGCTTCCTGCTCGTCATCAACGCGGGCGGCATCGTCGGCATGCTGATCGCGGGCCGTACCGCCGACCGCTTCGGCCCGGTGCGGGTCTCCGCGATCTGGTTCGTGCTCACGGCGGGCGGCGCACTGCTCCTCAAGGCGCACCTGCCGCTGGGCGTCACCTACGCCGTGGTCTTCGTCACCGGCGTCTGGCTCTTCAGCGCCCAGGTGATGGTCTACGCCGCGAGCAACGCCACCTACGCGCCAGCCGAGCGCGCCGCCGGGCTCGGCTGGGTGACGGGCATCGGCCGCAGCGGCGCCATCGTCGGGCCCTGGATGGGCGGCGCCGTCCTCGCCAACGGGACGGCGGGCTGGGGGTTCACCGCGTTCGCGCTGGCCGGACTGCTCGGCGCGCTGACCATCGCGCTCGTTCCGCTCGCCGTTCGGGTACAACGGAGGCGGGCGGAAGGTTCCATTCCGGGCCCGGCCGACACCCCGCTCCAGCCACAGAGCTGAGCCGTCAGACCAGCAAGACGAGCAGAAGGGCAGGACCCGTCATGACCCTCCACCGCGGCCTCCTCATCGGTGGCCAGGAGGTCCCGGCCACCTCGGGACGCACCGAGGACGACATCAACCCCTCCACGGGCGAGGTCTACGCCACCGTCGCCGCAGCGGACGCCCAGGACGTCGAGCACGCCGTCGACGCGGCCGAGTCCGCAGCCGAGGCGTGGGCCGCGACGGGCACTGGCGCGCGCCGCGCGGTCTTCCTCAAGGCGGCCGAGCTGCTGGAGTCGCGCGGCGAGGCGGCCGTCTCGCTGATGGCCGAGGAGGTCGGCGGCAGCCGCCCCTGGGCGCTGTTCAACGTGCACCTGGCCGCCGGGATCCTGCGCGAGGCCGCTGCGGCGGTCAGCGCGCCGCGCGGCGAGGTGCTGACCCCGGACGACGGCGGCTCGCTGAGCCTCGCCGTACGCGCACCCGTCGGCGTCGTCGCCGCCTTCGCGCCGTGGAACGCGCCGCTGATCCTCGGCATCAGGGCCGTGGCCGCGCCGCTCGCCGCCGGCAACACGGTCGTCGTCAAGCCCAGCGAGGAAGCGCCGCTGGCCTGCGGCTACTTCCTCGCCGATGTGCTGCGCGAGGCGGGGCTGCCGGACGGCGCGCTGAACGTCGTCAGCAACGCGCGCGAGGACGCGGCGGAGGTCGCCGAGGCCCTCGTCGGCGACCCGCGCGTGCGGGCCGTCAACTTCACCGGGTCCACGAACGTCGGCCGCGTCATCGGCAACCTCGCCTCCCAGCACCTGAAGCCCGCGGTGCTGGAACTGGGCGGCAAGAACGCCATCGTCGTGCTCGACGACGCCGACGTCGACTACGCCGTGGACGCCGCCACCTTCGGCGTCTTCATGAACGCGGGCCAGATCTGCATGTCGGGCGACCGCGTCCTGGTGCACGAGTCACTGGCGGCCGACTTCACCGAGAAGTTCGCCGCGAAGGTCTCCGCACTGCCCCACGGCGCGCCCACGGACCCGGAGACGGTCATCGGGCCCCTGGTCAGCGAGGCGGCGGCACACCGCGTCGCCGCGCTTGTCCAGGACGCGGTCGGCAAGGGCGCGAAGGTCCTCGCGGGCGGCGGCGCGCCCACGGGGGCCGTGCACCCGGCGACGGTGCTCAGCGGCGTCACCAAGGAGATGGACCTCTACTACGGTGAGGCGTTCGGCCCGGTCTGCGCGGTGACACCCTTCGCCGACGACGAGGAGGCCATCCGCCTCGTCAACGACACGGACCACGGCCTGACCTGCGGCATCCTCACGGAGAACGGCACCCACGGGCTGGCCGTCGCCCGGCGCGTCCGCACGGGCATCGTCCACGTCAACGACCAGTCGGTGGCGGACGAGCCGCAGGCCCCGTTCGGCGGCGTCAAGTCCTCGGGCTACGGCCGCTTCGGCGGCCGCTGGGGCATCGAGGCGTTCACGGACACCCGCTGGGTCACGCTGGCGTCGAAACACGCGCGGTATCCGTTCTGAGCGGTTCCGTCCTTCAGCCTGCGGCAGGCGTCGACGGAGTGGAGCCAGGATGATCCTGGCTCCACTCCATGGTGCCGGCGTGTCACTGGAACTGTGCGAAGAACCTCCAGATCTCTCCCTTGGTCCAGGTGGCGACGCCGCTTTCGTTGGGGGAGCCGTCGACCGGGCCGGGTATGTGGCCTCCGTCGAACGCGGCCCATTGGACCGGGTATCCGGCACGGCAGCCCGAGTAGGTGGTGGTGATGTGCGTCCGGCTGCCCGGCGCGGGCTCGCGGGGGCTCTGGGGGGTGCAGCCGTTGTTGCCGACGAATCTGTCGCGCAGGGAACGCCCTTGCGAGATGTTGAGGACGTTGTCGCTGATGCCGTGGATTCCGAAGTAGGCGATGGGCTGGGTGCCGCCGCTGCACCCGCTGATCTGGGCGCCGGACATGACCGCGACGGCCCTGAAGACGTTCGCCCGGCTGCATGCGAGTGCGTAGCTCATGCCGCCGCCCCAGCTGAACCCGGTGGCGAAACGCTGTGCCGGGTCGACACAGAGGCCGCCCTCGATGCGCCGGATCATGTCGTCGACGAAGGTGACGTCCTCACCGTTCGAATTGGCCCAGCCGTTTCCGAGGCCCTGGGGGGCGACGAGGATGGCGCTGTTGTTCGACTGTTCCTGCTGGCCGTAGTAGGACCAGGCGGTCCCGCTCGTGCCACCCGAGGCGACGTCGCCGGCCGTTCCGCCCCGCCAGTGGAACGCGAAGATCAGCCGGTAGGGGTGGCTGTTGTCGTAATTGTCGGGAACTCTGAGGATGAAGCTGCGGTTCTGACCGCCGCTCTGAATCGTGTGCGTACCGCTGGTCAGGGTCGGCGGGCTGCCGCATCCGCCGTCGCCACCGTCGGACGACACCTTGACCATCTGCCATTGCTGGTTGGCGCCGCCCCAGTCGGCGTACTGGACGACGTTGGCGCCGTCGGCGGTGGAGCTGCCCTGCACCTCCACCGCCTTGCCGCTGTTGCGGTTGATCAGCCGGACGTGGCCCGCATCGGAGTCGGCCAGGCGGAACTGCTGGTTGGCCCCGTTGTGGTCGGCCCACTGCTGGATCGCGGCACCGTCGGCGGTCGAGACCCCGGCCACGTCGAGGACCTTGCCCGAGTGCCGGGCCTTGAGCCGGTAGTAGCCGTCGCCGGAGTCCACGAACTGCCACTGCTGGTTGTCTCCGTCGTGGCGCGTCCACTGGCTGACCCGGGCGCCGTCGGTGGTGGACGCGGAAGAGACGTCCAGCGCCTTGCCGCTGTTGCGATTGACCAGGACGTACCAGGCATTGGTGTCCACCGTCGCCGCCTCGGCGGGCGCCGGATTCACCGCGGTGAGCATGCCGATCGCGAGGGTCGCCGCTACCACGGCGGCGACGCGGGACCACCAATGCTGTCTTCGTGGAGGGGCGGGGGAAGCCGCACGGTAGGTCTTCATCGATTCACTCCTTTCGCTCCTTCGTTTGTGGCAGGTCTCGTCAGGTACGGGTCCAGCGTTGGTTGCTGCCGTTCGTGCAGGAGTAGAGCTGGATCTGGGTGCCGTTGGCGGTCCCGGCTCCGACGGCGTCGAGGCAGAGGCCGGACTGGACGCCGACGATGGAGCCGTCGGAGTTGAGGCGCCATTTCTGGTTGTCGCCGCCCCAGCAGCCGTAGATCTGGACTCTGGCGCCGCTGCCGGTGCCGGCGGCGTCCAGGCACTTGTTGCCGTAGACCCTCAGCTCGCCGGCGGAGGTGTGCTCCCACTGCTGGTTGGTGCCGCTGTGGCAGTCCCACAGGTGGAGCTGGGTGCCGTCGGTGGTACTGGTACCAGGCACGTCCAGGCAGCGGCCCGAACCGACGCCTTTGATCTGTCCGGACTCCGGGGGCGTGGTGGAGCCGCCGTTGAGTGCGTTGAGGACGGAGGTGTAGGCGGGCTTCTTGCTGCCGTCGCCGTTGAACAGCAGCGGCGTCTGCTCCGCTCGCCAGGAGTCGGTGTCGCGCACACCCCAGACCGTGATGCCGAGGCAGCGTGAGACGGCCAGGCAGTCGTTGGTCACGGCGGCGTAAGTCGTGGGCGAGGCGCCCTGGATGTCGAGTTCGGTGATGGCCACGTCGACACCGAGGGCGGCGAAGCTCTGTAGCGTGGTGCGGAAGTTGCTGTTGTACGGGCTGCCGCTGTTGAAGTGCGCCTGGAAGCCGACGCAGTCGATCGGTACACCGCGCTGCTTGAAGTCCCGGACCATGTTGTATACGGCCTGGGTCTTGGCCCAGGTCCAGTTCTCGATGTTGTAGTCGTTGTAGCAGAGCTTGGCGGCCGGGTCGGCGGCGCGCGCGGCGCGGAAGGCGGCCTCGATCCAGTCGTTGCCGGTGCGTTGCAGGTTGGAGTCGCGCCGGGCTCCCGAACTGCCGTCGGCGAAGGCCTCGTTCACGACGTCCCACTGGGCGATCTTGCCCTTGTAGTGGGCCATCACGCCGTTGATGTGGTCGATCATCGCCTGGCGCAGCGTGCTGCCGCTGAGGCTCTGCATCCAGCCGGGCTGCTGGGAGTGCCAGGCCAGGGTGTGGCCGCGTACCTGCTTGCCGTTCTGCACCGCCCAGTTGTAGACGCGGTCACCGGCGGTGAAGTTGAACTGGCCCCGCTGGGGTTCGGTGGCGTCGATCTTCATCTCGTTCTCGGCCGTCACCGAGTTGAACTCGCGGCCCGCGATCGTCGTGTACGCCGAGTCGCCCAGTCTGCCCGAGGCGATGGCGGTGCCGAAGTAACGACCGCTCTGCGCCGCCGCGGCGCCGAGCGTGCTCTCGGCGGCGTGTGCTTTCGGCGGCGCGGCCAGTGCACCGACCACACCGAGGACGCCGACGGCCAGCGCTATCAGCAGACCGCGGAGCTTGTGGCGGACGGCGGGTGGGGGAATGGCATACGAGCCCATGACTGTGCCTCCAGGGTAGAAATCACGGAAGGACTGAAAGTGCAGCGGCATCGTGGTCGTGGAACCGGGACGATCTCGACCGGCCCGGACAGCACCCGGTCGGCCTCCGGGCGACGAGTGGGGCAACGGCCTTGTTTCGACAGAGGCATGGGGGTACTCACATCGCGGCTCAGCCGGGGGCCGCCACGCGGCGTCGCGTACCTCTCCCACTGCGCGAGGAGTCAGGATGCGCTGGTGCGAACCTCACCGGAACGGAAACGGGGTGGCGCGGGTGCTGTGGTGCGCGGATCTGTCGTGCAGCACAGATTGCCAAGAATGTTCGAGATTTCGAACTGCGACCGGTGTCTCAGACAGGGATGATTGAGGGGTTGGCGGTGGGTCGTCAATACTCCCCGCAGGGGAAGTTTCCGTTCCTTGCCCGAAACTTTCCGGAAGCCCGGCGACTCGGACGGGGAACCGTCGGACCCCGAGCGCCACCGTCGGCGGACTCCTTGGACTGGCGCGCTGCACCGCAAAATCCAGGAGAGGTTCCGGTCGGGCGGGCGGCTCGTCACGCTTGAAGGGGAGGCGCTGTTTATGGACAGATCGGCGACAGGTCTCGACCGGGGGCCCCGCATCCCTAGCTTGTGACGTCAACGAGTCCGAGAAGTATCCGGAAAGTTTTCGAGACGACCCCGGCTGCGGCGTGGTCGAACCCGGTCGGCCAGCGGGTGTGCGCTTCGGTCAGACGTGTCCGGGTCAGGTCTGCCGTGTCACCGCATGGACCGGAGCCGAGGATGCCGCGTCGTGATCCCCGGTGGCTGGAGCAGGGGTGGGGGCTCTGGGCCGGGGTCGTCGGTGACGACGACCCCGGCGGCGGCGTGGTCGAACCCGGCTGGCCAGCGGGTGTGCGCGCTGGCCAGCGCTTCGGTCAGGCGTGTCCGGGTCAGGTCCGCCGTGCTCAGGTCCGTGCCGCGCAGGTCGGCGAGGCGCAGGTCCGCTCCGTGGAAGACGGCGAGGCACGCGTCGGCCTTGCGGAGGTTCGCCTCGCGCAGGTCGGCCTCGGTGAAGTCCGCTTCACGCAGATCGGTTTCGACGAGCCGCGCGCCGCGCAGATCGGCCAGGGCACAGCGGGCCCTGTGCAGGATCGCGGTCTTGAAGTCGGCGTGCCGCAGGTTGACCGAGACGAGCGAGGCCTGCGTCAGGTTGGCGTGGTACAGGCCCGCCCCCTCCATGCAGGAGCGGTCGAGGTTGACCTCGGGCAGCACCAGCCCGTCGCAGTCGGCGCGGCGCAGGTCGGTGGTCTGGAGGTTGACCCAGGACTGCTCGCGGTGCTGGCACAGCGCGCCGAGGCCGGTCAGCGCCACCTGCGCGTCCGCGGCGCGGGCCTCCAGCGGCGCGATGTCGTTGATGTGCACGGCCGCCGCCGGTGCCTCCGGCCCGGTGGGTGGCCAGGGCAGGTGCGTCCGCAGATATGCGGCCTTGATGGAGATGACGGCCTCGCGGTCACGGGGGGACTGCTCCGCGACGCGCCAGAGCGCGTGGAGCCCGCCGATGCGTGTCTCCAGTTTGTCGCTGCCGAGCTGATCGACCGCACTGCTGAACCGGTCGGTGACGTAGCCCTCCTGGGTGGCGCGCAAACTGTCCTGGCTGACCCGCACTTGGCGCAGGGTGGCGTAGGCGCCGAGGAGCACGACAAGGCCACCGACCGCCTGTAATAGCGTCGTGCGGACGTCGCTCACGGCCTTCAGCCGGTCCTTCGGCGCCACGGTGGCCCCGGCGAGATCATGGCCGACCACCACACCGGGCAGCACGACGAACAGGGTTCCTAGGACGGCCAGCCCCGCCGCGCCGACGAGTACGGTCACGGTCGTACGACGGCCGGCCGACCACCCGTGCCACAGCCGCCGGACGCGGCCCGCTTCCCCCGTCTCCATGGGCACGGGAGCTTATGCGCGCCCCGGAAGACGATCAAGACGCAGGACGAGGGCGAGTCCGGCCAGGAGTCCGTCTTGCGCGTCGACGACCGCGCCCGCGTCGACTTCTGACACCTGGTCACCTGCTTGCGGCCCCCGGGTCTGCCCCCTCCGGCTCCTCCGTCGACGGGGTCGGGCGCGCCGCCGGCACGGCCGGTACCGGCAGCAGTGGCAGCCGCAGCGCGCCGAAGGCGTCCTCGGGCACGGCCGGTTGGCGCGGGGCGACGGGCGCGAGCCGTACGTACGCCTCACCCTGTGCCGGACGCGCGTCCTCGTCGCCCTTGTTGGGCCACAGGGACATGGCGCGCTCGGCCTGCGCCGTGATCGTCAGCGACGGGTTCACGCCGAGGTTCGCGGAGACGGCCGAGCCGTCGACGACGGAGATGCCGGGGTGCCCGTAGAGCCGGTGGTACGGGTCCACCACGCCGCTGTCCGCGTCCCCGCCGATCGGGCAGCCGCCCAGGAAGTGCGCGGTCAGCGGGCGGTTGGTCAGCTCACCGAGGTTGGTGCCGGGGAAGCCGTTGATGCGCTCGGCGAGCAGCCGTACCGCCTCGGCGCCCTCCGGTATGTGGACCGGGTTGGGCGCCCCGTGCCCCTGGCGCGCTGTGAGCAGGCCCTTGCGCAGGCCCTTCGTCCGCCGGAACGTGGTCAGCGAGTTGTCGAGGGTCTGCATGACGAGCCCGATGATCGTGCGCTCCGACCAGCGGTAGGTGGTCGCGGTGCGTGCCACCAGCAGCGGGTGCCGCAGATACGCGCCCGTCGCGACGAGCCACTTCGGCAGCCGCCCGCCCGTCCGGTACTGCGGCACGCAGATCAGCGCCATCAGGTTGGAGCCCTTGCCGTAGCGGACGTTCTCGATGTGCGTGGTGGCGTTCGGGTGGATCGAGGACGAGATGGCGATGCCCTTGGTGAAGTCCAGCTCCGCGCCCCTGCCGTACCGCTTGCGGTAGCGGCGCGGGAAGGTGAGGGCGCCCACCAGGGCCTCGGAGTTGGTGCGGGTCAGCGCGCCGAGCCCGTCGGGGATGCGGGGCAGTGTGCCGGTGTCCTTCATCCGGTGCAGGAGTGTCTGCGTCCCGTACGTGCCCGCCGCGACGACCACCTTGCGGCACCGCAGCACCCGCCGACCGCGACCGCGCCGCCACCCTCCGCTCCGCCGGTCCGTGGGCTCCGTGGTCACTGTGAAGCCGCCGTGCCCGTCCTCCGCCACCTCCGTGGCCGTGGTCATCGGGTGGATCACGGCGCCCGCCCGCTCGGCGAGGTAGAGGTAGTTCTCGGTGAGGGTGTTCTTCGCGCCGACGCGGCAGCCCGTCATGCAACTGCCACACTCCAGGCAGGCGGTGCGCGCGGGCCCTGCGCCGCCGAAGTACGGGTCGGGCACCTCGCACCCCGGGCCCTTCGCCCGCTCGCCCCGCGCGTCCTGGCCGTCGCCGAAGAAGACCCCGACGGGGGTGAGCCGGAAGGTGTCGCCGACCCCCATCGCCTCGGCGGTGGCGCGCAGGTGCTCGTCGGCCTCCGTGGTGGTCGGGTTGGCCCGCACGCCGAGCATGCGCTGTGCCTGGTCGTAGAAGGGTTTCAGCTCCTCCTGCCAGTCGGTGATGTGGCCCCACTGCTGGTCCTGGAAGAAGGCGGGCGGCGGCACGTAGAGGGTGTTGGCGTAGTTGAGGGAGCCGCCGCCGACCCCGGCGCCCGCCAGGATCATGACGTTGCTGAGGAGATGGATGCGCTGGATGCCGTAGAAGCCGAGCGAGGGCGCCCACAGATAGTTGCGCAGGTCCCAGGAGTTCTTGGGCAGCGTCTCGTGGGTGAAGCGCCGCCCGGCCTCCAGCACACCGACGCGGTAGCCCTTCTCCGTGAGACGCAGCGCCGAGACCGAGCCGCCGAACCCGGAGCCGATGACGACCACGTCGTAGTCGTAGCCGTCCTGTTCATCGCTGTCGGCGTCGGTGTGCTCGTGAGGGGTGTTCCTTAACTGCCTCGAGTGCTCCGAGTGCTCCGAGTGCTGCGACATGTGTCGAAGTCCTTCCTCCTCGCCCGTGCGCGGGGGTGTCGGGTTCAGCCTGCGTACAGTGCCTCGATCTCCCTCGCGTACGCGTCGGAGACGGCCTGGCGTTTGACCTTCAGGGACGGGGTGAGCAGGCCGTTCTCCTCGGTGAACTCGCCCTCGACGACGCGGAATTTGCGGATGGACTCGGACGAGGACACCGCCTCGTTCGCGTAGTCCACGGCACGCTGCACGTCGGCGAGCAGCTCGGGGTCGTCGCGCAGTTGGGCGACCGGGGTGTCTCGCGGGCGCTTGCGCACGGACAGCCAGTGCTCGACGGCGTCCGGCTCCAGTGTCACGAGCGCGGCGACGTACTTGCGGCCCTCGCCCACCACCATGCACTGGCCCACGGGCGGACGGCTGCGCATCCGGTCCTCCAGCACGGCGGGGGAGACGTTCTTGCCGCCGCTGGTGATGAGTATGTCCTTCTTCCGTCCGACGATGCTGAGGTAGCCGTCCTCGTCGAGCTGCCCCAGGTCGCCGGTCGCGAACCAGCCGTCGTCCAGGACCTCCGCCGTGGCGTCGGCGTTGTTCCAGTACGAGTGGAAGACCACGCCTCCCTTCAGCAGCACCTCACCGTCGTCGGCTATGCGTATCGCGGTGCCGGGCACGGGCTGTCCGACGGTGCCGGGGCGGGGGCTCAGGGGCGGGGTGAGGACGGCCGCGGCGGTGGTCTCGGTGAGGCCGTAGCCCTCGTAGATGACGATGCCGCTGGCGAGGAAGAAGAGGTTCAGCCTGCGGTCGAGGGGGGAGCCGCCGCTGATGGCGTAACGCAGCTTGCCGCCCAGCTCCTTGCGGATGCGACGGTAGACGAGCAGGTCGTAGAGCCCGTGCGCCAGGGAGAGGCCGAGGCCGGGGCCCGTGCCCCTGTCGAGGAGGTGGGCGAGGACCTTCTCGCCGTAGGTCACCGCGATCCGGTCGGCCCGCTCGAAGGAGGAGCCCCGGCCCATCTTCTCCGCCATGGCGCGCCCTGTGTCGTGGATCTTCTCGAAGAGGTAGGGCACGCCGACGACGAACGTCGGCTGGAAGCTCTTGAGTTCGGGCCGCAGCTCGTCGGGCTTGATGCTGGGACAGTGGCCGAACTCGATGCGGGCGCGCAGACAGGCGATCTGGATGGTGCGGCCCAGGACGTGTGCCAGGGGCAGGAAGAGGAGCGTCGAGGCGGCCTGCCCGGTGACCTCGGTGAAGACCGGGTGCAGCAGCTCGATGGTGTTGGCCGCCTCGGCGTGCAGATTCCCGTGCGTGAGCACACACCCCTTGGGCCTGCCCGTGGTGCCCGACGTGTAGCAGATCGTGGCGACGGTGTCGGGGGTGAGCGCGGCGCGCCGCTTGGCCACCTCCTCGTCGGGGATGTCCCGGCCCAGCGCGGTGAGTTCGGCCAGCGCGCCGCCGTCCACCTCCCAGATGCGCGGCGGCTCGGGCAGCGCTGCCCCGGCCGCGCTCGCGGTCAGCGCGTGCTCGGGGGTCTCCACGATCATGTGCGCCGCGCCCGAGTCGGTGAGGATCCACTCGATCTGGCCGGCCGACGAGGTGGCGTACACCGGCACGGACTGCCCGCCGGCCGCCCAGATCGCGAAGTCCAGGACGCACCACTCGTAGCGCGTGCGGCACATCAGCGCGACCCGGCCGCCGGGTTCGAGCCCGGCCGCGATGAGCCCCTTGGCGACGTCGGTCACCTCACGGGCGAACGCCGCCGCGGTGACGGGCCGCCACTGGCCGTCCTCCTTGCGGCGCAGCACCACGGCGTCGGGCGCCTCGGCCGCGTTGGTGAAGGGGATGTCCGCTGTGCTGCCGGAGGCGGCGGGCGGCACGAGGTGGGAGGCGCGCACTTCCCGTACGGCGCCCGCCTCCCTGACCAGCTCCACCGAGACACGCTCCGCGAGCCGGGTGTGCCCCTTCGCCTTCCTCAGGTCCTTCCGTACGCCCATGGTTCAAGCTCCTGTTCGCGGCTCGCAGAGAGGGGGTCCTCGCGGGGAGGGGAGTCGGGGAGATCGGGGAGGTGGTACGGGGTCGGGGTCGGGTCGAGCGGTTCAGCGCTCCAGGAGCGCGGTGACGCCCTGGCCGCCCGCAGCGCAGATCGAGACGAGCCCGCGCACGGGCGCGCCGTCCTTCTCCCGCGCGCGCTCGGCCAGCAGCTTCGCCAGGGTGGCGACGATCCGGCCGCCCGTCGCCGCGAAGGGGTGCCCGGTGGCCAGGGAGGAACCGGCCACGTTGAGGCGGTCGCGGTCGACGGTGCCCAGGGGAGTGTCGCGGCCGAGGCGCCGCACGCAGAACTCCTTGTCCTCCCAGGCGGCGAGGGTGCACAGCACCTGGGAGGCGAACGCCTCGTGGATCTCGTACAGGTCGAGGTCGCCGAGGCCGAGCCCGGCGGCGTCCAGGAGGCGCGGCACGGCGTAGGCCGGGGCCATGAGCATGCCGTCGGGCCCGTCGACGTAGTCCACTGCGGCGGTGCGCGAGAAGGAGACGTACGCCAGCACCGGCAGCCCGTGCTCCTCGGCCCACTCCTCGCTCGCGAGCAGGACGGTGGAGGCGCCGTCAGTCAGCGGCGTGGAGTTGCCCGCAGTCATCGTCGCGCCGGAGCCGGAGCCGGAGCCGGGGCCCGAGCCCGTCGTGCCGAAGACCGGCTTGAGTCTGGCCAGCTTCTCGACCGAGCTGTCGGGCCGCAGGTTCTGGTCCCGCTCCAGGCCGCGGAACGGCGTCAGCAGATCGTCGAAGAAGCCCCGCTCGTAGGCGGCGGCCAGCTTCTGGTGGCTCGACGCCGCCAGCTCGTCCTGCGCCTCGCGGCTGACGCCCCACTCCGCTGCCGTCCGCGCCGCGTGCTCGCCCATGGACAGCCCCGTGCGCGGCTCGGCGTTGCGCGGGATGTCCGGTACGAGGTGGCGGGGCCTGGCCCTGGCCAGCGCGCCGACGCGTGCGGGCAGCGTGCGGGCGCGACGGGCCGCCAGCAGCACCTTGCGCAGCTCGTCGTTGACGCCGAGCGGGGCGTCGCTCGCCGTGTCGACGCCGCCCGCGACGCCCGCGTCGAGCTGCCCGAGCGCGATCTTGTTGGCGACGAGGATGACCGCTTCCAGGCCCGTGCCGCACGCCTGCTGGATGTCGTAGGCCGGGGTGCGGTGGTCCAGGGCGCTGCCGAGGACGACCTCGCGGGCGAGGTTGAAGTCCCTGCTGTGCTTGAGCACGGCGCCCGCGACGAACTCGCCGAGCAGTCGCCCGCGCAGCCCGAAGCGGTCCACGAGCCCGTCGAGCGCCGCGGTGAGCATCTCCTGGTTGGACGCGGTGGCGTAGGGCCCGTCGGAGCGGGCGAAGGGGATGCGGTTGCCTCCGATGATCGCGACACGTCGCCCGACCGATGCCATGACTGTCACTCCTAGCGCGCCCCAGCGCGACGGCTGCTCCCACTTACTTACTCTGCGGTAAACTTACTTATGCGTAAGCGGAAATCAATGCCCGGTCGCCACAAATTTGAGAACGTGTCCCGCGCGGGGCGTTGCGGCAGGGCCCGCGCCGGGACCGGAACCGGGCCCCGACGGGCGCCGGAACCGGCCCGGCTCAGGGCTCCAGCGACTCCCCGGCCAGGACGTTGCGCATGCCGACCCACACCATGTTCATCAGCCGCTGCGTGACCCGCTCCGGCGTCTCGCGCGGATGGCTCTCCATCCAGTCGGTGAGCGTGTCGGCCGCGCCGACCAGCGCGTGCGCTACAAAGTCGGCCTCCTCGTCACCCAGTTCCGGCGCGCCCGCGCCCGCGCTCTCCGCGATACCGGCCCGCACCAGCCCTTCGACCTGCGCCATCACGGACCGTCTGGCCTTCGACACCTCCGCCGTGACGGTCTCGCTCATCGCCGAGGTCTGACGGTGCAGCACGACCCAGCTGTCCCTGTGGTCGCTGACGAAGGCGAAGAAGGCGGAGAGCCCGGCGCGCAGCCGCAGGCCGGGGGAGTGGGCGCCGCGTGCCGCGTCGCGGAAGGCTTCGGTGAGCCGTCCCGCCTCGCGGTGGACGCAGGCGAGGAACAGCCCCTCCTTGGAGTCGAGGTAGAGGTAGACCATGGGCTTGGAGATCCCGGCGAGTTCGGCGATCTCGTCCACGGAGGCGGCGTGGTAGCCGCGCTTGGAGAAGACCTGGACTGCCGCATCGATGATCTGCTGCTCCCTGACCTTCCGGGGGAGTCGGCGCTTACGTGTCTCGGTCACCCTTGCCAGCCTACCTACCCTCGCGTAATCTTACCGCGTAGTAAGTTTACTACGCAGTAAGGAAGCGTGATGACAGACATCGCCGACGAACTGGCCGGGCTGGACTTCGCCGCGGTCTCTCCCGAGGAGTTCGCGGGAATCGTCAAGAAGGCGTCCGCCAAGGACATCGCCACGATCATGCAGGGGGACATGCGCGAGCGCGTGCTCGCCGAGGTCTTCGGGCGCATGGGGCGGCAGTTCCGCCCCGACGCCGCGGGCTCCCTCGACGCACTGATCCGCTGGAAGGTGACGGGCGAGCAGGAGACGGTCTACGAGACCCGCATAGCCGACGGCACCTGCACCGTCACCGAGGGCCGCAGCGAGGCCGACCCGCGCGTCACCCTCGTCATGGGCGACGCGGAGTTCCTCAAGCTGGTCTCGGGCAACGGCAACCCGGTCACGATGTTCATGACCCGCAAGCTCAAGGTCGCCGGGGACGTCGGGCTGGCCTCCGGGCTGACCCGCTACTTCGACATCCCCAAGGCCTGAGGGGCGGAGGCGACAGACATGAGTGGGTTCTCGCTCGATCTCTCCGAGGAGCAGAGGGATCTGAGGGACTGGGTGCACGGCTTCGCGGCCGAGGTGGTGCGCCCGGCGGCGGCCGAGTGGGACGAGCGCGAGGAGACTCCCTGGCCCGTCATCCAGGAGGCCGCCAAGATCGGACTGTACGGCTTCGAGTCGCTGGCCGACATGTTCGGCGACCCCAGCGGGCTGTCGTTGCAGATCGCCAACGAGGAGCTGTTCTGGGGCGACGCCGGGATCGGCATGTCGCTCTTCGGCACCTCACTCGCCGTCGCGGGCATCTTCTCCGCGGGCACCCCTGACCAACTCGCCGAGTGGGTGCCGCAGTGCTTCGGCGACGAGACGGCCCCGAAGCTGGCCGCGTTCTGCGTCTCCGAGCCCGAGGCGGGCTCGGACGTCTCGGCGATGCGCACGCGGGCCCGTTACGACGAGGCGGCCGACGAGTGGGTGCTGCACGGCCAGAAGGCGTGGATCACCAACGGGGGCATCGCCAACGTCCACGTCGTCGTCGCCTCCGTCGATCCCGAACTGGGCTCTCGCGGCCAGGCGGCGTTCATCGTCCCGCCGGGCACCAAGGGCCTGGAGGGCAACCGGAAGATCAAGAAGCTGGGGCTGCGCGCTTCGCACACGGCGGACGTCTTCCTCGACGAGGTACGGGTCCCCGGACACTGCCTCCTCGGCGGCAAGGAACGCCTCGACAAGCGGCTCGCGCGCGCCCGCGAGGGCGGCAGGGCCAAGGGCCAGGCGGCCATGGCCACCTTCGAGGTCAGCCGCCCGACGGTCGGCGCACAGGCGCTCGGCATCGCCCGCGCGGCGTACGAATACGCGCTGGAGTACGCCGGTGAGCGGGTGGCCTTCGGGCGGCCCATCATCGAGAACCAGTCCATCGCGTTCGCCCTCGCCGACCTGCGCACGGAGATCGAGGCCGTACGCCTGCTGATCTGGCAGGCGGCCTGGATGGCCCGCAACGACAAGGAGTTCACGGCGGGCCAGGGCTCCATGTCCAAGCTCCGCGCCGGCGAACTCGCGGTCAGGGCGAGCGAGAAGGCGGTCCAGGTCCTGGGCGGCGCGGGGTACAGCAGGGAGCACCCGGTGGAGCGCATGTACCGGGACAGCAAGATCTACACGATCTTCGAGGGCACGAGCGAGATCCAGCGCCTGGTGATCGCCCGCGCGATCTCGGGGCGGCAGATCCGCTGACGGGGTTGGCGGGGGCCCGCCGTGTGGGGGGCCGCCGGGGTCTCCCTGCGGGGCGGGGACGCGGGGAGACCCGGTATGACCGGGTAGTACGTCGCCCTGGGGTTCGTCATCGGGCCCGAATGTCCGGGTGGTCCTTGCATGCCGCCCGTGGCCGCCGCAGTCGTTCACGGGAACGGCGGCGGCCGGTCCGGGGTGGTTCGGTTCGGGGCGCGCCGTGTCCCGGGGCGGCGCCAGGCGTGCCGTTCTGAGTTTCGGGGTTGAGACGGAGGCACCGGTTCCGAACTCACTGACACAGTCAGCCGCCCAGTGGCAGGGGCCGCACCATCGCGAGCAGCGACGGCGCCCCGTCGAAAGGCACGCACGTCCCGACCGGGTGGTAGCCCCACCGCTCGTAGAGCGCCACCACCCGCGTGTGCTCCGCGTGCGCCAGCAGCGTCACCCGCCGCTCCGGCCGCCCGTCCAGGAGCGCGCGGTGCAGCCGTTCCGCCAGCCCCGTGCCACGGTGCGCCTGATCGACCAAAAGTTCCGAGAGCGCGAAGGTCCGCCCGCTGCCCTCCGCGACGAACGCCTCGTCCGGCCGGGGGCTGACGCCGTCCCACCACCCTGTGCCCGCCGACAGCGGCGCCCCGTACGCGTACCCGATCAGCCGTGGGCCCGCCGTCGCGACGACGGCCGCGAAGTCCGGTCGTGTCAACCACGCGTCCAGGAACGGCGCGAAGCTCGCGCGAGCCGCCAGCGGGTCACCGCTCCCTGCGTACACCTTGTCGTGCAGGTCCAGCAGCCGCTCCCGTTCCGCGCGGGCCTCCGCCCCGCCCAGGCGCCGTAGCACCGGCTGCCCGGCTCCCTGACCGCCCATTCCGCGTCACCCGCCTGCTGGAGATGTGTCTCCAGCACCCGCAGCCGCCGTGCGACGGCGGGGCTGGAGACGCGGTCCGCTCAGCTCTTGAGGTCCGCGACCTCCTTCGCGCGCGCCGTCAGCTCACGCACCGCCCTTACCGTCCCGTGCTGCCGCGTCCACCGCCGCATCGTCTCGAAGTGCTCGTCCCCACGCGAGGTGCTGATCTGGAGGTAGTCGTCGAGGAACCGGCCCCAGCTCTCGCACGCGGCGTCGATGTGGCCCAGCTCGAACTGGCGCTGCGCCAGCACCCCGTTGAAGTGCACTCGCCCCTGCTGCTCCTGCGTCGGCTGGAGCCGCAGTGCTTCACGCATCGCCGCGATGGACCCCTCCAGGTCACGCCCCTCGTAGAGGACGTGCGCGACGTGGAACTGGTAGGCGCTGGCGTCGTACCCGCCGACCGCGTCACGCCGTCCGTCCGCCTTCGACAGCGCGGTCTCCGCTTCGCCCAGCCGTGCCCTGGCCCGCCGGGGGCTGCCGGTCATCGACTCGGCGTGAGCTTGCTGCCCGGCCAGGAAGGCGCGCAGTCGCGGACCCGCTCTCGGCGATGCTTCGGCCGCCGAATCGGCCAGCTCCAGCGCCTTACGCGCGTGCCGCAGGTTCGACGCTTGCAGGCTCATCCCGCGTAGTGTGCGGCAGTAGGTGACGTGGTCCTCCGCCGCCCCCGCCAGCTTCAACGCCTTGACGTAGTAGCGCTGTCCGAGCCGGTGCCGCCGCTCGTACATGGCCATCCAGCCCGTCAGATAGACCAGGTCGGACGCGGCGGCGAGCATGCTCTTCCGCACCGTGTCGGGCGCCTGCGCCGTCAGGTACGGGCCGACGGTATTGACGAGAAAAGCCGCTGCCATGGGGCGGGCGTGGCCGCCTCCGTGCTCGTCGAGGATGTCGGCGATCCGCTCCGTCATGGAACGTACCGTGGCGACCTCTGCCTCCCCGATGCGGGCTGCGCGGGAAGGTGCGGCGGTCGCCGCGTGGCCGGTCGCCCCGTGGAAGCCGGGTACGACGAGCGCCGCCGAGTACATCCCCGCGGCGACCACGCCGCGACGTGCGGGGGCCCTTCGGGTCCGGGGCCACCCTGCCTGGTCAATGAGCGAGAACGGTGTGGTGTTACGGGTGCGTGCCATGGTCAACTCCCGACAGCGTTCATGGCTTTCCTGCTTCGCCCTGCCCACCACGCTACCGGGTTGACGCGGCACTGGTCCGTGTACGACGCCGACCTCGCGCCGGGCGTATGGCCTCAGCCGGTCCGGTCGAGGGGCAGGACAGCCAAGCGCGGGGCACGCTCGAAGCGGGCGTCCGTCGCGGGTGCGGACGAGGACGGGCCCTTCGCCCGAGGTCCCTGGGGCGGAGCGCGTCAGGGCCTGCGGCTCATCCGAGAGGGATCTCGGCGACGGGCTCCCACTCGTACATCCGCGCGTCCCGGTTGAGCGTGATCAACTGGACGGAGGCGACCCGCGCTGTGGCGGGAGGGACGTTCGCCCGCTCGACGGCCTCCAGCACGGGCGCGGCTGGGCCGTCGGCCGAGCTGTACGCCACGGACACGTGCGGCTTGAATCCGTCCGCTGCCTCCGGCACATGGCCCCACACGTCGGCGATGCCCGCACGGACCGCGTTCCGTACGTCGCGTACCCGCTCGGCGGGCTCGGCGAAGGACTCGACGGCCTCCGGCGTGACGGATGCCTTCGTGAAGTGGATGTCGAACGCGGGGATGCGCAGAAGCCGGGCCCGTACGGCGTCGACGATCGCCTCCAGGTCTGTCGCGGACACCTCATCGGTGAAGCCGACGCCCTGCATCGTCAGGTGCAGCCACCGGTCCGGGATCAGGTCCAGCCCTTCGAGGCCGGTCAGCGCGTCGCGGTACGCGGCGACGAAGCGTTGGACGTCGGGCTGATCCTCGAAGGTCAGATGCCAGGTGTGGAAGCGCCGCCCCACCCGCCACCCGGGCCGCCACCACCAGTGGTCCGCCATGCGCTCAGGTCCATTGCTCATGACCTGAGATCCCATCAGTCGCACCCGGTGCCTGGCGAGAGGGCGAGGCGGCGTGGGAGCGAGGCGAGGCACCAGTCCACGATCTCGGCGCACGGTGTGGGACTTTCGCCCCGCGCTGAGCAGAAGTGCCACCGGTCCCCGCGAGGGGCCGGGTGACTGACACCGGGCGGGACCGTGCGCGAAGCCCCCTACCGAATTGGCGACGGGCCGATACCTGTATCGCGGCGCGGCGCCAGGCGTGCCGTTCCGAGTGCCGAGGTCGAGACAGCGGCAACGGTATGCCCGAACTCACTGACACAGCCAGTCGCCCAGTGGCAGGGGCCGTGTCATCGCCAGCAGCGACGGTGCCCCGTCGAACGGCACGCACGTCCCGACCGGGCGGTAGCCCCACCGCTCGTAGAGCGCCACCACCCGCGTGTGCTCCGCCTGCACCAGCAGTGCCACCCGCCGCTCCGGCCGCCCCTCCAGCAGCTCCCGGTGCAGCCGCTCCGCCAGCCCCGTGCCCCGGTGCGCCTGGTCGACCAGCAGCTCCGAGAGCGCGAAGGTCCGCCCGCCGTCCTCCGCCACGAACGCCTCGTCCGGCCGGGGGCTGACGTCGTCCCACCACCCTGAGCCCGCCCTCAGAGGTGCCCCGTACGCGTACCCGACCAGCCGTCCGCCCACCGTCGCTGCGACGGCCGCGAAGTCGGGCCGCGCGGACCAGTGGTCCAGGAACCACGCGAAGCTCTCGCGAGCCTCCAGCGCGTCACCCGTCCCCGCGTACACCTCGTCATGCAGGTCCAGCAGCCGCTCCCGCTCCGCACGGGCCTCCGCGCTGCCCAGGCGCCGCAGCACCGGCTGCCCTGCACCCTGGCCGCTCATCCCGCGCCGCCCGCCTGCTGGAGACGCGTCTCCAGCACCCGCAGCCGCCGTGCGAGGGTGGGACTGGAGACACGGTCCACCACCGCGCCAGGGCCCGCCCGCAGCCCCGCCGTCGTCGTCGCCGCCTCCTCCCAGTGTCCCTGTGCTGCCTGGAGTTCGGCGGTGACCACGCCGTAGTACAGTCCGTTCCGCGTCATCCCCGCCGCCGACGTCAGGGCCGCCGCCTCCACCGCCAGGGCCTCCGCCTGCCCGTACCGCCCCGCCGCCTGGTGCGCCAGCGCTCCCAGCCCGCGCAGCTCACCCGCGTTCAAGAACGACAACCACGACGGTTCGGCCGCGCGCTCCTGGCGGCGGTCATCGACGCGCTCCGCCGCCGCCAGATGACGCCCCATCGCCCGCACATCCCCGCTCCCCGCCGCGTAGTCGGCCAGCCGCCCGTGCAACAGCGTCGCCATCGCCGGATACGAGCGCACGTGCCGGTCCGCCAGCGCCGTACGGCAGATCCGCGCTGCCTCCCACGGCCGCCCCTCCCGATCCGCCAGCACCGCCAGATCCCCCCACGCCCGCATCACCGCCAGCCGGTCACCGGACAGCAGCGCCGCCGTCAGCGCGTCGTGTCGCATCCGCCCCGCCTCCCGACGCCTCCCGCAGTCGGCCGCCGACCAGCCCGCGCATCCCGCCACCGACGCCATCGCCGCATACAGCTCGCTCTCCGCCCGTGGCCCGTACGTACAGCCCCCCGCCGCCTCCCGCAGCCGTGCCAGCAGCTCCCGCGCCGCCGCGCGGGTCGCCCCTCCGCCCTGGCCGTTGAAGTGCGCGGTCAGCCGCGCCAGCGTGCCCTTCAGCCGTTCCATGTCGGAGGCACCGAGACGCCCGCGCACGGGCAACTCCTCCAGCCGCAGCACACCCGCCACGGCTCCCGCGAGGACAGTGCGCCGCCGGGGTCCGGTCCCCGCGAGGACGGGAGCGGGCGGCGGGGGCGCGGCGGCTGTCGGCACCGCGCTGCGCGGCACGAACCCCATCGCCTCCGGCGGCACCCCGAGCACCTGTTGCAGCGGCACGAGATACCGCTCTTGTGGCCACCGCACCTCGCCCGACACCCACCGCCGCACATGCCGATCTGTACACACAACCGGCACACCCCGCCGCGTCGCCGCCGTGCACACCGCGTCCGCCAGGCCCGCACGCGTCCACCCGTCTGCGCGCAACAGCTCCTCCAGCGCGCTGTTCCGTTGCCGCTTGCTGCTCATCTCCGCGTCCCTTCTTCCTGTTCGACGGTAGACCCGCCCATGGGCCCTGAAAGGCAAAACGTCCGGTCGGGCCGCATGAAGCGGCGCCGAAACGCCCGGCCTGACGGACTGGCTCACGCGGTTATCTGGTCAACAAGCTCCCGAAGGACCAGGAGGTCCAACTGTGCCGCTCACCACTCAGTGGTCCCCGCCCTCCAGCCTCACCGCCGAGTTGTTGCCCGCCGGGGTGCATTGGGACGCCTGCAAAGTGCCCGCGTATCTGGGGGAGCGGGTGCTGGTTCGGCTCGGGCGGGAGTCGGGGGCTGTGATCCGGGACCCGTACGGGCGCCGGTTGACGTGGTTGGTGCCGCCCGGCACGACGAACGGGTGGGACATCCCGGAAACCACGTGTGTGCAACTGCTCGGCATCACCCAGCACCTGACCGTTCCGCCTGGCTGGTGTACGCGGTCGGCCTTCACGCACTGGGTGCGGGGCTGGGCGGAGCACGGGCTGACCGATGCGCGGTTGCTGTACGTGGTGCTGGACGCGGTGATCCGTGCCGAGCACGGGCCCCGTGACGATGTGAGCGGGGCCGGGCGGTGAGGCCGTGCTGTGTCCGTTGCCGCCGGTTGCCGGGCACGGTGGAGATCTATGTCCTGTCCGGGGATGCGGTAGGTCCGCGTACTGTTCCGGTGCGGATCTGCGACGAGTGTGCGCGGCGGGCCGCCGAGTGCTGTTTCCGCTGCCGCCGGGCGCCCGGCACACGGACCGTCCTCGACCTGTACTCCGGTGATGAGCGGGGTGCGAGCCCGCAGACGCGCACGCGCACTGTTCCCGTGAAGGTCTGCGACGGCTGCGCGAAGACGATCGCCGCCGAGGACGAGGCCCGAGCCGCGAAGCAGGAGGCGTACCGGTGACCGGCCACGCCTGTGAGGTGGAGGGCGGCGGCCACGTGGGCCCCGTCATGCGCTACCTGCCCACCGCGCGCTACCCCTGGCACAACCCGGTGTGGCTGTGCCCCGGGCACGGCGCCTACCTCCCCCTCGCCGCCATCCGCGCCGACGTCACCGGGGAGACCGTCGCCCGCGCTATCACCGTCTTCACCGGCGCGGGCAAACGGAGCGCCGACGCCACCGAGCCGGAGCCGGATGCCGAACCACCACCCGCCCTGCGCGTGGTGGGCCCGCCGTGAGCGGAGTGTGTGGCCGGTGCGGCTGCTGGACCGC
This sequence comes from Streptomyces daliensis, assembly GCF_054782395.1. Taxonomy (NCBI): domain Bacteria; kingdom Bacillati; phylum Actinomycetota; class Actinomycetes; order Kitasatosporales; family Streptomycetaceae; genus Streptomyces; species Streptomyces daliensis. Next base: position 332,971 of record NZ_BAAGSO010000106.1, read on the forward strand.
AGAAGGACGCATCGTCCAGTGGCACAGCCCGGACCGACCAGTCCTCGCCTGCCCCCTCTGCCCGCCGGGACGGCGCGAGCAGATCGCCTCCATCACCGTCCTCGCCGCGCTCATCGTCACTCTCGTCTACGTCACCGCCACCCACCACTGAGCCCTGGAGCAACCCCGTGCCTCGCGACCACACCGTCCTGATCCCTGCCGACCCCGACGACGTCTTCTACGACCCCCACGGGTGGGCAACGTCATCTGGTTTCCCCGTCGCCGTACTCGACGGCCACGCACCCCACTTCGTGATGCGCCGCATCCAGGACCGCGCCGTGCGGCTCATGTACGAACTTCCGCACGGGACCGTGTTCCTGACGAGCTATCCGCGCCCGATGCCGTCCGGGCAGGTCATCGAGATCATGGAAGGCAACCTCGCCACCCTCCTCACCGGCTACGCCTGCCACGCCCTCCGCCTGCGCGAAAAGGGCGAGCGGATCGCCATCGACGGGGAGACACGCGACTGCCTCAGCACCCTCCTCGCACCCCGGCGCTGGTGGCAGGCCCGCCACACCCGTATCGGCAAGGCACTGCAACACGAGGGCCGCACCGTCATTCTCACCGCACCCCTCGTCGGCGGACGCACCCTCCAACTGGCCACCGTCAACCCCAGCCCGACCCCGGCCCCATAAGCGCCCGTCCCCTGGGGGAACCGTCGGCAGCGGTCCAGGGGACGGGCCCGCCTGCCCCGGCACACGACGCCCGGACCCCGCGCCGGGGCCGGGGCAGGCACCCCCGCCGGGCCCCGGTCACGAGGGGGAGCCCTTGGGGGACGTGCGGCCGGGCGCCGGGTCAGCGGGGTCATGGGGCGTGGTCCGTGCCGACCGGGCCCTCTCCGCCGCCTTGCGGGCGATGTTGCGGGCCATCCCGCCGAAGACGATCGCGTGGAACGGCGACACGCTCCACCAGTACGCGTGCCCCGCCAGCCCCCGCGGCCGGAAGAGGGCGCGCTGACGGTACACGGAGCCGCCCCTGCCGTCGTCCTCGACGCACAGTTCCAGCCAGGCCAGCCCCGGCAGCCGCATCTCCGCGCGCAGCCGCAGCAGCTTCTCGGGGACGACCTCCTCGACGCGCCAGAAGTCCAGCGAGTCGCCGACGCGCAGGTCGCACGGGTCCCGGCGGCCCCTGCGCAGCCCGACGCCGCCGGAGAGCCGGTCCAGCAGCCCGCGCACGGACCAGGCCAGCGGGAAGGAGTACCAGCCGTTCTGCCCGCCGATGCCGCGCACGACCTGCCACAGCGCCCAGGGCGGCGCGTCCACGGCCCGCGCGCGCCGGTCCTCGTAGAGGTTGCCGCCCGACCAGTCGGGGTCGGTGGGGAGCGGATCGCTGGGGGCGCCGGGGAGCGAAGCCGAGGACCAGCTCGTGGCCACGTCGCGGTCCTTGACCCTGCGCAGCGCCAGGCGTACGGCCTGCTCGAAGCTGGTCAGTCCGCCGGGCGGGTCGGGGACGTACGCGGCGATGTCGTGCTCGCGGCAGACCACCTCGTAGCGCAGCGACTCCACCAGCGGCCCGGCGATGCCGCTGGGCACGGGCGTGACCAGGCCGACCCACCGGCTGGACAGGCGCGGGGTGAGCAGCGGCACGGGCAGGATCAGCCGACGCTTGAGCCCGGCGACGGACGCGTAGCGCTGCATCATCTGCCGGTAGGTGAGCACCTGCGGCCCGCCGACGTCGAACGCGCGGCTCACGTCCGAGGGCAGTTCCGCGACGGCGACGAGATAGCGCAGCACGTCGCGCACGGCGAGTGGCTGGATGCGGGTGTTCACCCAGTGCGGGGTGATCATGGCGGGCAGCCGTTCGGAGAGATAGCGCAGCATCTCGAACGACGCAGAGCCCGAGCCGAGGATGACCGCGGCCCGCAGCTGCGCCGTCGGCACCCCGGACGCGGCCAGCTCCCTGCCGACCTCGGCCCGCGAGCGCAGGTGCGGGGACAGCTCGGACTCGGGCACGCCGGGCGGGGTGAGCCCGCCGAGGTAGACCAGTCGACCGGCCCCGGCCTCCTTCGCGGCGCGGCCGAAGGAGCGGGCCGCCTCGCGGTCCACCCGCTCGAAGTCGGAGCCCGAGCCCAGCGCGTGGACGAGGTAGTAGGCGACCTCCACGTCCTCGAAAGCGGCGGGAAGGGTCTCCGCGCGTGTCACGTCGCCCGTGGTCACCTCGACGCGCTGCCGCCAGGGCTGGTCGCGCAGCCGGTTCGGGTCGCGGGCGAGGCAGCGTACGCGGTACCCGGCGTCGAGCAGTTCGGGCACCAGGCGCCCGCCGATGTAGCCCGTCGCGCCGGTGACGAGGCACAGCGGCCCCTGTCCGTCCCGTACGCGCTGGTCCGCCTGGTCCCGCCCGTCCGCTCGCTCAGTGCCCATGGGCTCCAGGCTCACGTGCTCTCCGTCCCGTCGCCATTCGGCGCGCCGCGCGCGGGGCCAGGGGCCGGGTGTGAGGGGCCGGGTCACGGTCACTCGCGGTGTACCGCCGAGACCTCCTCGTTCATGGCGGCGAGGAACCGTACGACGGTCTTCAGCTCCGCCTCGCTGAAGCGGCCACGCGCGGCCTCCGTGCTGCGGGCCAGCGGCTCGAAGTAGGCCCGCGCGATCTTCATGCCGCGCGGCTCGTAGTGCAGATGGACCACGCGACGGTCCCCGGGGTCACGGGTGCGGCGTACATGCCCCGCGCGTTCCAGCCGGTCGAGGCAGGCGGTGACGGCGCCGGAGGTGAGGTTGAGGCGTTCCCTCAGCATCCCGGGGGTGACCGGCGGGCGCTCCTCGTGCTCGGCGCCCTCCGCGAGCGCTTCCGCGCTTCCGCCGCTGCCGCCGTCCAGGATCACGATCAGGGCCTGCACGTCCGTCACATGGAGCCGGTGCTCATGGGCGAACTCGTGGGCGAGGCGGTTGAACTCCGCGTTCATCCTGCGGAGCAGGACGGCGAAGGTCTGGAGGTCTGTGGGCGGATCTGTCGGCAGCACACGGGGTACGATACAAAATCTCAATGAGTGAGTTAATGAATTATTGAGGTACCGTGCTCGACGAGCACTCCCGCACGGCCCTGGAGGACCTGATGAAACCCGCCCGGAACCACCGGAACCGGTCCAGGTGGCTGATCCCCCTCGCGCTCCTCATCGTCTGGCTCGGCGTCGGCGGCGCCCTCGGCCCGTACGCCGGAAAGCTGGGGGAGGTGTCCACCAACGACCAGGCCGCCTTCCTGCCGCAGAGCGCCGAGTCCACCAAGGTGAGCGAGGCCCAGAAGGCGTTCGAGGACGGCGAGTCCGTGCCCGCCGTCGTCATCTGGGTGGCCGAGGACGGCAAGATCCAGCCGGACCAGCGCGCCGCCGCCACCCGCGCGCTGAAGACGGCCGCCGACGTGCCGGGTGCCACCGGCCAGGCGTCGCCCGCGCTGCCCTCGGACGACGGCCGCGCGCTCCAGGGCGTCGTCCAGCTCAAGGCCGGCGCCGAGGACGGCTTCGAGACCTCACTCGACGGCATCAAGAGCGCGGCCGGACAGGTCGACGGCACGACGGTGCAGCTCGCGGGCCCCGCCGTCACCCAGACCGACCTGTCCGACGCGTTCGCGGGCATCGACGGCATCCTGCTCGTCGTCGCGCTCGGCGTGGTCCTGCTGATCCTGCTGCTCGTCTACCGCAGCGTGCTGCTCCCGCTCGTCGTCATCCTCGGCTCCGTCTTCGCGCTCGGCCTCGCCTGCGCGGTGGTCTACGCGCTGGCCGACCACGATGTCGTCCGCGTCGACGGACAGGTCCAGGGCATCCTTTCCATCCTCGTCATCGGCGCCGCGACGGACTACGCGCTGCTGCTCACGGCCCGCTTCCGCGAGGAACTCGACGCACACGGCGACCGGTTCGCCGCCGCGCGCGCCGCACTGCGCCGCTCCTTCGGCGCCATCACCGCCAGCGCCGCGACGGTTGCGCTCGGCCTACTGGCGCTGCTGCTCAGCGACCTGACGAACAACCGCGCGCTCGGCCCCGTCGGCGCCATCGGCATCGTCTGCGCCGCGCTCAGCGCCCTCACCTTCCTGCCCGCCGTGCTCGTCCTCCTCGGCCGCGCCGCCTACTGGCCCGCGAAGCCGCGCCCCGCCGAGGAGAGCGGCCCGGCTACGGAAGCGGCAGCGGACGCGGAAGCGGTGCCGGGGCGCGGGGTGTGGAAGCGGGCCGCGACGGCCGTCGACCGCGCGCCCCGCCGCGTCTGGGCCGCCGCGCTGGTCCTGCTCCTCGCCTGCGCCGCCTTCTCGCCCCTGCTCACGGCGCGCGGCGTCCCGCTCAGCGAGACCTTCGTCAAGGACACACCGTCGGTCGCCGGACAGCGCGCGCTCAGCGAGCACTTTCCTGGCGGCTCAGGCAACCCCGCCGTCGTCCTGGCCGCAGCCGACAGCGCCGACCGGGTCACCGAGGCCGCGCGCGGCACCGACGGCGTAGCCTCCGCATCGCCGGTCACCGCGTCCGGGCAGCCGGGAGCGGGCGAGCCGAAGGTGGTGGACGGGCGCGTACGGATCGACGTCACACTCAAGGACGACGCCGACAGCGAAGCCGCCAAGGAGACGGTCAGCAGGCTGCGCGACACGGTGCACCGGGTCCAGGGCGCGGACGCGCTCGTCGGCGGCTACACGGCCCAGCAGTACGACACCCAGGAGACCGCGGCGCACGACCGCACGATCATCGCGCCGACGGTGCTGCTGATCATCCTGGCCGTGCTCGTCCTGCTGCTGCGCTCGCTCGTCGCGCCCCTGCTCCTGGTGGCGACGGTGGCCCTCAACTTCGCGGCCACCCTCGGCGTCTCGGCACTCGTCTTCATCCACCTCTTCGGCTTCTCGGGCACCGACGCGTCCGTCCCGCTCTACGGCTTCGTCTTCCTGGTGGCGCTCGGCGTCGACTACAACATCTTCCTGATGACCAGGGTCCGCGAAGAGGCACTGCGCGACGGCACCCGCGCGGGCACGTTGAAGGGGCTGACGGCGACGGGCGGGGTGATCACCTCGGCGGGCGTGGTGCTCGCCGCGACGTTCGCCGCACTGTTCGTGATCCCGCTCGCCTTCCTCGCGCAGATCGCCTTCATCGTCGCCTTCGGGGTGCTGCTGGACACCCTCGTGGTCCGCTCACTGCTGGTCCCGGCACTGGTGCGGTCGATCGGGCCCGCCGTGTGGTGGCCCTCGAAGCGGATCGGGAAATAACGCCCGCCGCGCTGGGCCGCTGACGCGGTGCGACGTCACCCGTGTGCAGTAACGGGGGCGGCGCCCGCCGCGCGGTGGCGTCCGGCCCGTCCCACGATGTGGGGGCGGGCCGGACGCGACGGTACGGCCGCTCGACGCGGAGGTTCAGAACCCATGGCCGAGAACACCACCCAGTCCAATGGCCAGCGCGGCACCACCACCATCGCCGACGCCGTGGTCGCCAAGACCGCCGGTATCGCGGCCCGCGAGGTGCGGGGCGTGCATGCCCTCGGCGGTACGGCCTCGCAGATGATGGGGGCGGTACGCAAGCGGGTCGGGGCCTCGGAGGACGTCACCCAGGGGGTGTCCGTCGAGGTGGGGCAGACGCAGACCGCGATCGACCTGAGCATCGTGGTCGACTACGGCGAGGCCATCCACAAGGTCGCGCAGAGCGTCCGCAACAACGTCATCCAGGCCGTCGAGCGGACCACGGGGCTCGAAGTGGTCGAGGTCAACATCACCGTGACCGACGTCTACCTTGAGGGCAGCGACGAGGACGACGACACGGACAAGTCCCCCTCCTCGGGCCGCAACCTGGGCTAACGGTTCCCCTTCACGGGGTGCGGGGTGATGGCCACACGGGGTGCCCGGCCGCACAGGGGTGCGCCCCGCTGGTGCCCCCTGGGGTTTCGTTCGCGTGTTGCGGGCCGGTGGCACGGGTTGTGCCCACCCTCCCCCAGCTACCGCTGGGAGGTGCCCCCTCGCCAGCGGGACGATTGCCCACAACAGTTTTGGCGCCGTCGCCCGGCGGGGCGTGCCTGGTTGCGCGTTGGGGTTTCGTCGCCGGGTGCGGGCCGGTGGCTTCGGCGCGGCGTGTGGTGCGGTGCTTTGCGGCTGGCGCCGCGTGATTCTGGGTTTCGACCGTGGTTGTGGGCGCGTGTTCTTGGGTGTCCGGTGCCGGGGTGGGGTGTCTCCTCGGCGTGAAGGTCTCGTGTTCGGCTTTCCGCCGGTGACTTTCTCGACCTGCGGGGACACCCCACCCCGTCCCCGTCCCGCCGGTGGCCCGCTATCCGGCTCCGGGTGCGCCGAGGCCCACCCCCCTTCGCGGGGTGCCACTCCTTGCCATGCGGCGGCACGAAAACCAGCGCGGGACCTAC
>NZ_BAAGSO010000106.1:339324-393044 GCF_054782395.1 Streptomyces daliensis
TTGCCCGGGCCAACAGTCCCGCGCAACACCCCCTTGGCAGGGTGCGCCTACCCGGGTGCCCCTTGGGGGTTCGTTTGCGGCTGCGGGCCGGTGGGTGGGTTGTGCCCACCCTCCCCCAGCTACCGCTGGGCGGTGCCCCCTCACCATGCGGAACGCCTGCCCACAACGGTGGTGGCTGGGCTGGGCCCCTCGGGTGCGGCACGGGGCGGGCCCACAACAGTGGGGTGAGCCGTCGCCGTCGGCTTCCCGTGGCAGGGGTCGGCCTGTACCGCCAGGTGCGGGCACACAGCGTGGGAACAAGCGGAGGGGGCACCGGCCGGAGGTTGGCCACCGGGTGGGAGGGGGTGCGGTGGGGTGTCCCCGCAGGTCGAGCAAGTCACCGGCGGAGAGCCGTAAACGAGACCTTCACGCCGAGGAGACACCCCGGCGCGGCGCCGACCCCCACCACACAGGCACCCCATATCCACGGTCGCAACCAAGAATCACGCGGCGCCAGCCGCAAAGCACCGCACCACACGCCGCGCCGAAGCCACCGGCCCGCACCCGAAAACGGCGCCCAGCCCAGCGCAGCGCCCCGTGCAGCGGCACAAAAATGTTGTGGGCAATCGTCCCGCGGGCGGGACGGGTGGGCACAACCCGTGCCACCGGCCCGCAACACGCGAACGAAACCCCAGGGGGCACAGCGGGGCGCACCCCTGTGAGGCCGGGCACCCCGTGTGACCTTCACCCCGCACCCCGTGAAGCGGCGCGGACCAGTGAAGGGGCAACCCTGTGTTTCATACCGCAACACGCGAAGGGGCCGTCAGCGCTGCGGGGCCGGGAAGGCGACGGGGCTGCGGTTGCCCGCGTGGTTGACGGCGCGGACGCCGAAGAAGACGTTGTCCTTGGAGAGGTCAACGGTGTGCCGTGTCACGTCGCCCACCGCGATGACGTGCTCCCACTCGGGCGCCGTCGTCTCGCGCCACACCACCTCGTACCCGGCGAGGTCCGGCTCCGTGCCCCGGTCCCACACCAGCTCGGTGGAGTTGGTCAGCGCGGTGGTCACGATCTTCGCGCCGCGCGGGGTGCCGGGTGCCTGAGCGAGGGTCCACAGGGCCGCGCCGTTCACGCGGGCCACGCGGGTGATGTAACCGAAGTCGCAGAACTCGGGCAGGTCGCCGTACTGCTTGCCGTCCTCCACGCGCACGTCCTGGTGCTGGTGGGCGTAGTCCTCGGCGGGCTCGGTGAAGCGGGCCGCTGGAAAGCCCTGTTCGAGGAAGGGGATGTGGTCGCCGCCGCGCAGATAGCGGTCGCGACGGTAGATGACGCGGACGTTCATGCCCGTCGCGGTATTGGAGGCGACGTCCCGCACGAAGCGTGCCAACTGCCGGGACGGCGAGTCGTTCTCGCCGCCGACCGACCTGCGTATGTCGGCTTCCTCGGGTGTCTCGGAGGTGGGCACACCCTCGGCGAACAGCCGCAGGGTGCGCGGGTCGCGCGTGCCGTCGTCGGCCGTGGAGCTGCCGACGATGTCGTTGGTGAACATGCCCCGCACGTCCGTGTCCGCCGAGGCGAACAGCTCCGCCATGTGCCCGGCCCCGTACAGCCCCTGCTCCTCGCCCGCGACGGCGGCGAAGACGACCGTCGCCGCCGTGCGCCGCGTGGCCATCACGCGGGCCAGTTCCATGGCGACGGCCACCCCTGACGCGTCGTCGTCGGCGCCGGGCGCGTCGCTGGTGGCGTCCATGACGTCGGAGGCGCGGGAATCGTAGTGGCCCGAGACCACGTACACGCGCTCCGGCGCGACGGAACCGCGCAGTGTGGCGACCACGTTGGTGATCCGCGTCGCGACGGGGATGCGCGACGCGGGCTCCTGCACATAGGACTGCTTCTCGACGGTCATCCGGCCGCCGGAGGCCGCCGCGTAGCGCGTCATCTGTGCGTGTATCCAGTCGCGGGCCGCGCCGATGCCGCGCTCCGGGTCGTCCTGCGAGGAGAGGGTGTGGCGGGTGCCGAAGCTCGCGAGCTTGCGTACGGTCGCCTCGATCCGGTCCTGGTCGATCTCCCGCAGCAGCGCGCGCAGTTCCCTGCCGGGCGGCTGTGCGGTGGGCGGTGTTCCGCCGCCGTCTCCGCCCCCTGGCGCGGGGGCCGCGTGGGCGGTCTGCGCGGTGTGGCCCGCGAGGCCCGCGCCCGCCGCCGCGACGGCGACCGCGGAGAGGACCGTTCTTCGGTGCGTGCCCTCGGGCTGCTGCGACATGGAACGTCCCTCCCACGGCCGACGGTGCGGAGCGGTGGCGTCGTGACGCAGCAATGGTCATGTACATCGCCATCCCTGGCAAGGTCACACGCGGTCACGCCTGACAAGGCCGCGCGCGACGGCCCCGCGCGTCCCCTCGGCCCCACATCTCGGGGCTCGGGGCTACGGCGTGATCGCGCCGAGCAGTGCCCGCGCGCACAGGTCCCGCACCTGCTCCCTGCTCAGCTCGGACCCGGACCCGGACCCGGATTCAGATCCGGGTCCGGACCCGGACTCCGGCTCGTCCAGCCACTCCAGGCAGACGGAGACGAGGAAGGCGAGCCACCCGCGCACGGCCAGCCGGAGCGTGGGCAGATCGGGGGCACCGCGGGCGGTCTCCGGGTCGGCGGCCAGCGCGTCCATGATCTGCCGCTCCTGCGCTGCCAGCCCCTGCCGGTAGACCTCGCGCACGACGGGGTCGCCCGCCGCCTCCGCGCGGTGGAAGGCGCGGAACCCCTCCGCGTGCGCCTCCACGTAGCCGAGGAAGGCGTCCAGACCGAGACCGAGCTGCTCGCGCACCGGCACCCCGGGCACCGCGGCGGTCAGCCGCAGCATGCGTGCGCTCTCGCGCCGTACGACGGCGGCGAAGAAGTCCCGTTTCGTGGGGAAGTAGTGGTAGAGCAGCCCTCGCGAGACCCCCGCGATCTCGGCGACCCGCTCGATCCACACGTCGTCGTACGGGCTCTGCGCGAAGAGCCGGGCCCCCACCGAGAGCAACTGCTCCCTGCGCTCCTCCGTGCTCAGCCGACGGCGCGTGCGCTGTCCCTCCCTGGCGGCCATGCGCCACACCGTACTTGACGTGAGTTCAACAGCCGACCCACACTGAGGAGCGCTATTGAATCGATGTCCAATAACTTCACGTGGCACGTAGCGCGTGGCGCACAGCACGCGGCTTCACGGCAGCTTCAACGAACGGGCGGGGCGGGCGAGATGGCGGAGACGGGGCAGAGCCAGAGCACGGGACCGGGTGGCGAGGCGATACCCAAGGGCTTCCGCAGCGCGGAACAGGGCTGGCCCGAGCTGCACCGCATCCCGCACCCGCCGTACCGGGTGCCGCTGCTCGGCGATGTGCTCGGGGCCGGGGTGCGCACCCCCGTCCAGGACTCGATGCGGGTGGCGCGCCGCCTGGGCCCGGTCTTCCGGCGCAAGGGCTTCGGCAAGGAGATCGTCTTCGTCTGGGGAGCCGAGCAGGTCGCCGAGCTGTCCGACGAGTCGCGGTTCGCCAAGCACGTCGGCCTCGGCGTGGCCAATCTGCGCCCGGTGGCCAGGGACGGCCTGTTCACCGCGTACAACCACGAGCCCAACTGGCAGCTCGCGCACGACGTCCTGGCCCCCGGCTTCAGCCGCTCCGCCATGCAGGGCTACCACCCGCTGATGCTCGATGTGGCCCGCGGCCTCATGGAGCGGTGGGACGCGGGCGAGGCGGCGGGCGATCCCGTCGACGTGCCGGGGGACATGACCAAGCTGACCCTGGAGACCATCGCCCGCACCGGCTTCGGCTACGACTTCGGCTCCTTCGAGAGGTCGCGGCCGCACCCCTTCGTCACGGCCATGGTCGGCACCCTCTCCTTCGCGCAGCGCCGCAACGTCGTGCCGCCGCCGCTGACACCGCTGCTGCTGCGCGGCGCGACGAAGCGGAACGCCGCCGACACCGCGTACCTCAACCGCACCGTGGACGAGGTCATCGCGCGCCGCCGCGAGGGCGGGGGAGGGGACGAAGGCGCGGGCGCGGGCGGCACGGGAGACCTGCTGGACCGGATGCTGGAGACGGCGCATCCCGAGACCGGCGAGCGTCTGACCAGCGACAACATCCGCCGCCAGATCATCACCTTCCTCATCGCAGGGCACGAGACCACCTCGGGCGCGCTCTCGTTCGCGCTCTACTACCTTGCCCGCAACCCCCAGATCCTCGCCCGTGCGCGCGAAGAGGTGGACCGGGTGTGGGGCGCGGCGCCCGAGCCCGCCTATGAGCAGGTGGCCAAGCTGCGATACGTGCGGCGCGTGCTCGACGAGTCGCTGCGCCTGTGGCCCACCGCGCCCGCCTTCGCGCGCGAGGCCGTCCGGGACACCACACTCGGCGGCGAGCACCCCATGCGCCGGGGCGCCTGGGCCCTCGTGCTGGGCCTGATGCTGCACCGCGACCCCGCGGCCTGGGGGCAGGACGCGGAGGAGTTCGACCCGGACCGTTTCGAGCCCGCCGCCGTACGGGCCCGTCCCGCGCACGTCTACAAGCCCTTCGGCACGGGCGCCCGCGCCTGCATCGGGCGCCAGTTCGCGCTGCACGAGGCCACACTCGTGCTGGGCCTGCTGCTGCGCCGCTACGACCTGCACGCAGAGCCCGGCTACAGGCTGCGCGTCGCCGAACGCCTCACCCTGATGCCCGAGGGGTTCACGCTGCGGCTGACCCGCCGGAGCGGCCCCGGCCCGGCGGCGTCGGCATCGGCTCCGACTCCGGCCTCGGAACCGGAATCAGCACCGGCACCGGCACCGGCCTCGGACGACGCCGAGCCGCCCGGTCAAGGGCAGTGCCCGCACAGCGCGGTGCTCACGACGCCGCGCCGTGCCACACCGTCGTGACGTTGCAGAACTCGCGGATGCCGTGTCCGCCCAGCTCCCGCCCGTAGCCGGAGCGCTTCTCGCCGCCGAAGGGCATGCCGGGGTGCGAGGCGGTCATGCCGTTGAAGAAGACACCGCCCGCCTGGAGATCGGCGACACACCGCTCCTGTTCGGCGGGGTCCTCGGTCCACACGTTGGAACTCAGCCCGAACGGCGTGTCGTTGGCCAGCTCGACGGCCGCGTCCAGATCAGGGACGCGGTAGAGGGAGGCCACGGGGCCGAAGGTCTCCTCCTGGTGGATGCGCATCTGGGGGGTGATGCCGGCGAGGATCGTCGGCTCGTAGAACCAGCCCGCCGTGCGGTCGGCCGGCCTGTGGCCACCGCACAGCACGGTGGCGCCCAGCTTCTTCGCGTCCTCGACGAGTTCCTCCAGATCGGACCTGCCCTGCTCGGAGGAGAGCGGCCCGACGTCCGTCGCCTCCTCCAGCGGGTCGCCGACGGTCAGCGCCTCCATGCCCTCCTGGAAGCGGCGCGCGAACTCGTCGTAGACGTCCGTGTGCACGATGAAGCGCTTGGCCGCGATGCAGGACTGCCCGTTGTTCTGCACGCGCGCCGTCACCGCGGTCTTCGCGGCGCGGGCGATGTCGGCCGAGGGCAGTACGAGGTACGGGTCGCTGCCGCCCAGTTCCAGCACCGTCTTCTTGATCTCGTCGCCCGCCGTGGCGGCCACCGCGCGCCCCGCGGGCTCGCTGCCGGTGAGGGTGGCGGCGGCGACGCGGCGGTCGCGCAGGATCTTCTCGACGGCGCCCGAGCCGATCAGCAGCGTCTGGAAGCACCCCTCGGGGAACCCGGCCCTGCGGAACAGCTCTTCCAGATAGAGCGCCGTACGCGGCACGTTCGAGGCGTGCTTGAGCAGCCCGGTGTTGCCCGCCATCAGCGCGGGCGCCGCGAAGCGGACGACCTGCCAGAGCGGGAAGTTCCACGGCATGACGGCCAGGACGACGCCGAGCGGACGGTAGCGCACATACGCGGCCGAGCCGCCGCTGTCCTGCACATCGTCGGACGCCGGGTGCTCGTCCGCCAGCAGCTCCGCCGCGTGCCGCGCGTACCAGCGCATCGTCTTCGCGCACTTGGCGGCCTCGGCGCGCGCCGCCGCGACGGGCTTGCCCATCTCGGTGGTCATGGTGCGGGCGATCTCGGACCGGTCCTCGTCCAGCAGGTCAGCGGCCCGGCGCAGCAGTTCGGCGCGCTGCTCGAAGGTGGTGGCGCGGTGCTGTGCGAAGGCCGCGTGGGCGCGGGCGATCCGCTCCTCGACCTCCGCCTCGCCCAGGGCGTCGAAGGTCTGGAGCGTCTCTCCCGTCGCGGGGTTGACGGTGGCGATGGCCATCGGATTCCTCCTCGGAGCGGTGGTGCGGTTCCTGCTGTGGGTGTGGCTGTGGCTACTCGGCGGGCGCGGGGGCCCGTGCGGCCAGGGCCGGGATGATGCCGCCCGCGAGCACGTCCTCGCGCTGCCGGGGCGAGAGGCTGTGCCGTACGGGGTACTCCTCGTCCCTGGTCAGGTTCCGTACGCGCAACGAGGTGCCCTCCGCGCCGAGTGCCTTGCGCAGCCCCTCCAGCCGGAGGGTGTCGCCGCTCCCGACGCGCTCGTAGTCCTCACCGTTCTCGAACTCCAGCGGCAGCACGCCGAAGTTGGCGAGGTTCTGCCAGTGGATACGTGCGAAGGACTTCGCGATCACGGCGCGCAGGCCGAGGTGGCGCGGGGTGATCGCCGCGTGCTCACGGGAGGAGCCCTGCCCGTAGTTGTCCCCGCCGACGACGAAGTGCGGGCCTTCGGTCTCCCGCCCCCTGCCCGGGTACTCCGGGTCGATACGGGTGAAGGTGAACTCCGCCAGCTTCGGGATGTTCGAGCGGTACGGCAGCGCCCGCGCCCCGGCCGGGGAGATGTCGTCCGTGGAGACGTTGTCCCCGGCCTTGAGCAGTACGGGTCCCTCCAGCGTGCCGGGGAGCGCGTCCAGCTCGGGCAGCGCGGAGACGTTCGGGCCGCGCTCCAGCTCCACGGCGGCGGCCTCGTCCGGGGCGGGCGGCGCCTCCAGCATGGCGGTGTTGACGCTGGCCCGCTCGGGCAGCTCCAGCCGCGGCGGCGCGCAGCCGGTGTCGGCGGCCCAGTCGCGGGGGTCGGTGATGACGCCGGTCAGCGCCGAGGCCGCGGCCGTCTCGGGCGAGCAGAGCCATACGGCGTCGCCCTCGGTACCGGAGCGGCCCCGGAAGTTGCGCGGGAACGTGCGCAGCGAGTTGCGCCCGGCGGCAGGGGCCTGGCCCATGCCGATGCAGCCCAGACAGCCGCTCTGGTGCAGCCGGGCACCGGCGCCGATGAGGTCGAAGGTGCCGCCCGAACGGGTGAGGTCCTGGAGGATCTCCCGCGAGGTCGGGTTGACGTCGAAGCTGACGCCGTGCGCCGTGCTCCGCCCCCGCACCATGGCGGCGGCGACGGCGAAGTCCCGCAGCCCCGGGTTGGCCGAGGAGCCGATCACGGCCTGCCCGACGGGCTCGCCCGCCACCTCCCGCACCGGGACCACATCGCCGGGCGAGGAGGGCCGGGCGATGAGGGGCTGGAGGGAGGAGAGGTCGATCTCCTCGTCGAGGTCGTACACCGCGCCGTCCTCGGCCGCGAGCGGCGTGTAGTCCTCCTCGCGGCCCTCGGCACGCAGGAAGGCGCGCACTGCCTCGTCGGAGGGGAAGACGCTGGCCGTGGCGCCCAGCTCGGCGCCCATGTTGGCGATGACATGCCGGTCCATCGCCGTCAGCGAGGCCAGCCCCGGACCGTGGTACTCCAGGATCCGGTTGACGCCGCCCTTCACCCCGTGGCGGCGCAGCAGCTCCAGGATCACGTCCTTCGCACTCACCCAGGGCGGCAGCTCCCCGGTCAGCCGTACCCCCCAGACGTGCGGCATCCGCACGTACAGCGGGCGGCCCGCCATGGCGAGCGCCACCTCCAGGCCGCCCACGCCGATGGCGAGCATGCCGAGCGAGCCCGCCGCGCAGGTGTGCGAGTCGGATCCGGCGAGGGTCTTGCCCGGGACGCCGAAGCGCTGCATGTGCGTGGGGTGCGAGACGCCGTTGCCAGGCTGCGAGTACCAGACGCCGAAGCGGCGCGCGGCGGAGCGCAGGAAGGCGTGGTCCTCGGCGTTGCGCTCGTCGGTCTGGAGGATGTTGTGGTCCACGTACTGCACGCTGACCTCGGTACGCACCCGGTCCAGGCCCAGCGCCTCCAGCTCCTGCATGACGAGGGTGCCGGTGGCGTCCTGTGTGAGGGTCTGGTCGACGCGCAGGCCGATCTCCTCACCGGGCTCGGCCCTCCCCTCGACGAGGTGGTCGGCGATGAGCCGCTGCGCGAGTGTGCCGTGTGCGGGTGTTTCCGGGGCTGCTGTTTCCCGGGTGCGCCCGGTCTCGCCGTCCCGCCTGTCCGGGCCCGCAGCGTTCATGGGAGGTCTCCCTTCGCGGTCCGCGTCCACGTCCGTGTGCACGTCTCCGGCCGACTGGCTCCGTCGGCCGTGCGACGTCTTCGGCGGGCCACGACGCCTCACGGCACTGCGGCTCCGCGCGCTCGCGCTGTCCCCCATCTTCGGCCCGTTTCCGCGGGCCCGCGCGTTCGCGGCGGGTACCCAGGGGCGCGCCGCGAATGCGTGGCTCTTCGCGCACGGGGACGTGCGGGGAGTGCGAGGGCGCACGGGGTGCCTGGGCCGTACGGGACGGGCGCGCTCGGGCCCGCACGCGCCAGGACGGGTCCGCACGGGCGCACGCGAAAGCCCCCGCCGCGCGCCACGGGGTGGCGGGCGGCGGGGGCTCGGCCCGGAGCGGCGGCCCCTGCTGGGACCCGCGCGCTACGAGCGGTGGTACTGGACCGGCGTGGCGACCTCGCCGCCCAGCTCCTTCGCGGCCCGGCGCGCCCAGTACGGGTCACGCAGCAGCTCGCGCCCGATCAGCACCGCGTCCGCCTTGCCCGAGGTGAGGACCTCCTCGGCCTGCCGGGGCTCGGTGATGAGGCCGACGGCCGCCACGGGCAGGCCCGTCTCGTTCTTGACGCGCTCGGCGAAGGGGACCTGGAAGCCGGGGGCCGCCGGGATCTTCGCGTCCGGCGCGTTGCCGCCGGTGGAGACGTCCAGCAGATCGACGCCGCGGGCGAGCAGTTCCTTGGCGAACCGCACGGTCTCGTCCGCCGTCCAGCCCTCGCGGGGGTCCTCGTCGTTCTCGCTGAGCCAGTCCGTGGCCGAGATGCGGAAGAGGAGCGGCAGCTCCTCGGGCCACGCGGCGCGCACCGCGTCGACGACCTCCAGCGCGAAGCGTGTGCGTCCCTCGAAGGAGCCGCCGTACTCGTCGGTGCGGTGGTTGGTGTGCGGGGAGAGGAACTCGCCGATCAGGTAGCCGTGGGCGCCGTGCAGCTCGACGACCTCGAAGCCCGCCTCCAGGGACCGGCGCGCGGCGTCGGCGAACTGTCCGACGATCTCGGCTATCGCCTCGGTGCTCAGCTCGTCCGGCGTGGTGGACGCCCCGTCGAACGGGAGGGGGCTCGGGCCCACCGGGGTCCAGCCGTGCTCCTCGCCGGGGGCGATGGGGGCGCCGCGGTCGACCCAGGTGCGCTCGGTCGACGCCTTGCGCCCGGCGTGGGCGATCTGGATGCCGGGGGTGCTTCCCTGCGCCTTCAGGAAGGCGGTGATCCGCTTGTATCCCTCGGTCTGCGCGTCGTTCCAGATGCCCAGGTCGTAGGGGCTGATGCGGCCCTCGGGGCTGACAGCCGCCGCCTCGGTGAGGATGAGCCCTGTCCCGCCGGTGGCGCGGGCGGCGAGGTGGGTGAAGTGCCAGTCGTTGGGGACTCCCGCCTCCGGGCCGTCCGGGGCGGCGGAGTACTGGCACATCGGCGCCATCCACACGCGGTTCGGCACGGTCAGCGACCGAAGTGTGAGGGGCTCGAACAGTGCGCTCACGGCGCTCTCCAATCCAGGGTCCTGGGCTGCGGAACTGGAAGTACGATAACGCTCGTAGTACGGCGGATGTCAAACTACGATGGTTCTCGTAAGATGGAGGCCGGTGAGAGGTTCGGTGAGCGCCCGGAGAAGCGGGCGGCGAGCCGCCTAGACAGTCAGGGAGAGTGGGCCGCAGCCATGCCGACGACGACATCCGCTGTACGTGAACTCCCGCACCCCGCGCGGGAGGAGATCCGCCTAGAGGCGGTGCTGCACGCGCTGGCCGATCCGATGCGGCTGTGGGCCGTGCGGAATCTCTCCGCGTTCGGCGAGGGGGAGGGGCAGGGGGCCACCTGCTCCCAGGTGGACATGCCCGTTTCGCCCTCCACCAGCACCCACCACTTCCGTGTGCTGCGCGAGGCGGGCGTCATCAACCAGTGCTACCGGGGCACCGCCAAGATCAACTGCCTCCGCCGCGCCGACCTCGACGCGCTCTTCCCCGGCCTGCTGGACGCGGTCCTGGCGGGCTCGGCCCGCGAGGAGGGGGAGCGGTCCGCGTAGCGGTTCGCATTGCGGTTTGCCGTTTTTCGGGTGGGGCCGCGTGGGTGGGCGCGGCGTGTGGGGGTCGTTAGGCTGCGGCGATGGAACGGGTGAATGACTACGACAGCTTCGCCGAGGCGTACTCGGCGGAGAACGAGAACAGCCTCGTCAACGCGTACTACGCGCGGCCCGCGATGCTGGCCCTCGCCGGAGACGTGACCGGGCGTCGGATCCTGGACGCGGGCTGCGGCTCGGGCCCCTTGTCCGAGGCGCTGCGCGATCGCGGCGGCGTCGTCACCGGCATCGACTCCAGCGCCAACATGCTGGCGCTGGCCGAGCGTCGGCTCGGCGCCGACGCGGACCTGCACCTGGCAGACCTTCGCGACAGCTTGCCGTTCGACGACGGCGCCTTCGACGACGTGGTCTCGTCGCTCGTCCTGCACTACCTGGAGGACTGGGGGCCGACGCTGGCCGAATTGCGGCGCGTGCTCAGGCCCGGCGGCAGGCTGATCGCGTCCGTCGACCACCCTTTCGTGGCCTACACGATCCAGGACCCTCGGCCCGACTATTTCGCGACCACCAGCTATACCTTCGACTGGACGTTCGGCGGGCGGACTGTCCCGATGAGGTTCTGGCGCAAGCCGTTGCACGCGATGACCGATGCCTTCATCGCCGCCGGCTTCCGCCTGTGCACCATCAGCGAGCCACAGCCCGACCCGGCCGCCCGCGAACTCTTCCCCGACGGCTTCCGTGACCTCTCGACCAAGACGTGTTTCCTGTTCTTCGTCGTCGAGGTACCGCCTTCGGCCACCGGTTCCGACGGCTAGCTCTCCTGCTGGGCCGCGTCCATGTCCATGTGCACGACCTCCCACAGGTGGCCGTCGGGGTCCTGGAAGCTGCGGCCGTACATGAAGCCGTGGTCCTGGGTCTCGTTGGAGGCGCTGCCGCCGGAGGCGAGGGCCTTGTCGACCAGGTCGTCGACGCGCTCCCTGCTCTCGACGCCCAGACACAGGATGGCCTCGGTGCTCTTGGTGGCGTCGGCCACCTCCTTCTGGGTGAAGCTCTGGAAGAAGGGCTCCACCAGCAGCATGGCGTAGATGTCCTCGCTGATGACCAGGCAGCCCGCGTTGTCGTCGGAGAACTGCGGGTCGAAGGAGAAGCCCAGTGCGGTGAAGAAGCTCTTCGACTTCGGAAGGTCCTTCACCGGCAGGTTGACGAAGATCTTCGTGGACATGGGCGGTGGCCTCTTCTCTCAGCAGGTGTGTGGTGTCGCTGTTGAAGGAGTAGACCGGGGCCCGTCGCGAAAGTCATCGGTGTCTCGACGGGAAATCCAGAAACTTCACCGGGCCTCCCCGCAGGGCCCCGTCGAACCTGAAGTTCGCCTGTTGTTTCCGGCGTCAACTGCAAGCCGTATGCCGGTAGTTCACCGAAACGTGTGGCTTGTCGGGTAGCCGAAACGTTTTCCTGGCCTACGCCCCGTGCCCCCGGCTTAGCGTGTTGCGGGCGTCGCCCCGGACCCCGGTGACCCGAGCCGCTGTCACGAGGGAATGGGCCGCCCGAGAGTCCGGGCGCCGAGGGAGGGTTGTGGCCATGCGTCCGGAACATCGTCGCACTGGGGGCCTGTCGGGAGCCGGGAGCGAAAGGATCGCGTCGGGCATCCACTTCTCCGCACGTGTCGTCCAAGCGGGCCGCGTCACCACGATGCGCCTCCAGGGGGAGATCGACATCGTCGCGGTCCTCGAACTCCACCCCGTGCTGCGGGAGTTCACGTCGCGCCCCGCGCCCGCGCTGGCCATCGACCTGCGCCCCGTCACCTTCATCGACTGCACGGGCCTCACGATGCTGGTGGAGATCCGCCGGTACGCCTCCGTGCGCGGGGCCCGGGTGGGGGTCGTCTGCGACGATCCGCGTGCTCTGCGGACCATGGCGGTGGTCGGCCTGAGCACCGTCCTGTGCCCCGGGCCCACGCCGGAGGCGGCCCTGGCGGCCGAGCGTGCCGGCGCCCCGCTCCCGGCCGGGACCGGCGCCCTCCGTGACACCGCCCGGGACGCGGGGCCCGCCGCCAAGAGGCCCGGTACGGCGTCGTCCACCGACACGAAATCCACCGCGAGGCGCGTCACGGAGTGACGCGGAAGGGGGGGCGGTGCCCCGGCCGCGCCCCCGCACCTGGGGCCGGGCGCGACCGGGGCACCGGAGCGTGGGGCGAGTGGCCCAACCGCGTAGCCCGGGCAGGGGGCCTGCCCGCGTGGGCCGACGGTTTCGGCCGGTGCGTGGGGGTACTCCGGGGGACTGTGTCCACTCTCCTTGGAGGTCACCCCAGATGAAGGCCGTCGCCGTCCGGTTCCCCCGCGAGGAGAGCGCCGGGGAGGAATCCGGGGCCCTCGCCGCGACCGCCGACGCCGCCTACGCGCGCTGAGGGCCGCCGTGGACCGGAACCGGGACCGGAAGGGGCTCAGGTGGCGGCGGACGGCGGGTGCCGCGTCCGAGGTGCTGCTGTGGTGGCTGGCGCTGACCGGGCTGTGGCTGGTGCTGATCACCACCGTCGACGCGCTGGAGACGGCCGTGGGCGCGGCCTGCGCCCTGCTCGCCGCCGTGGCCGCGCGCGCCGCACGCAGGGCGGCGCGCGGGTGAGCGCGGCCCAGGCCGTGACGGCCGCCTCGGACGGCTGGCTCGGCGCCGCGCTGGTGCCGCTCCTCGCGATGGCACCCGTGCTGTGGCGGGTCGCGACGGGCGGGCCGCGGGAACGGCTCGTCGCGCAGAACCTGGCGGCGCTGGCCGCGGCCCTCACCCTGCTGCTGGCGGCCCAGGGCTTCGGGCGCCCCGCCTACGTGGACCTGGCGCTGGTGCTGTCCCTGCTCGGGCCTGCGGGGACCCTGGTGTACGCGCGTTTCCTCGGCGGCGTGCCGCCCGCGCGGCCGGTGTACTGGGCCGCGGTCGTCGCGGTGCCGCTGACCGTGGTGCCGCTGTGCGTCGCCGCAGGGCCCGGCAGGCAGTTGGTGAAACTGCTGGTCGTCGGCGCGCTGCTGGTGGCGGGCGGCGTGGTGACGAGCGCGGGCTCGCGCATCCCCGCCGACGGAGCGGGCGACGGGACGACCGCCCCTGGAACGGCCGACGGGCGGGGGAGCGCGGGATGACCGATGTGCTGATCGCCGTCGCGCTCGTCCTCGTGGCCGCAGCGGCCACCGCCGCCGTCCTCAACCGCGACCCCGTGCGCCAGGCGCTGGTGCTCTCCTTCCTCGGCATGGCCCTCGCCCTGCTGTTCACCTTCGTGCAGGCGCCCGATGTGGCCCTCTCCCAGCTCGCCGTGGGCTCCGCCGTGACCCCGCTGATGATCCTGCTGACGGTGCGCAAGGTGAAGCGCGGCGAGAGAGAAGGAGAGGAAGAGGAAGAGGACGTAGCGGAACGGGAAGCGGAAGGGGGCGGGGGACGGTGAGCAGGAAGGGGCGGCTGTGGCTGTTCCTCGCCGGTGCCGCCGTCGTGGCGGTGCTGCTGGGCGCCGCCGCGTTCGCGCTGCCGCCCTTCGGCGGCGACCACCACCCGTACGGCGACCGTGCCGTACGCGCCGCGCTGGCCCACCGCACCGCCAACGCCGTCGCGGCCGTGAACTTCGACCAGCGCGCGTTCGACACGCTCGGCGAGGAGAGCATCCTCTTCTCCGCCGTCCTCGGCACCGTCGTCCTGCTGCGGCAGACCACGGGCGAGCGGCGCCGGCGTCCGCGCCCCGCACGGGTGCCCGGCACCGTGCGACGGTTCGGCCTCGCGCTGCTCCCGGTGACGCTGCTGACCGGCCTGTACGTGGTGGCGCACGGGCAGCTCAGCCCCGGCGGCGGCTTCCAGGGAGGCGTCGTCGTCGCGACCGCGCTGCACCTGCTCTACATCGCCGTCGACTACCGGGCCCTGGAGCGCATCCGTCCCATCGGCCTGTACGCGGTGGGGGACGCCGTCGGCGAGGCGGCCTACGTGCTCACCGGGCTGGCCGCCGTGCTGGCGGGGTCGGCGTTCCTCGCGAACGTGCTGCCGCTGGGCACGTTCAACACCCTCTCCTCCGGCGGGACGGTGCCGCTGCTCAACGCCGCCGTCGGCATGGAGGTGACCTGCGGGATCGTCGTGCTGCTCGCCCGCTTCCTGGACCAGGCGGTCGAGATCGAGGGGGCCTCCGGAACCACCACAGGCCCAGCAAGCCCTGCCGACCCCGCCGAGCCAGCCGCGACGGAGCGGAAAGGAGACCCCGCGTGACCGTACTGCCGTACCTCGTCGCCGGATGGATCTTCCTCGTGGGCGTGTACGGGCTGGTGACCAGCCGCGACCTCATCCACGCGGTCGGCTGTCTGGCCGTGACCCAGTCCTCCACGTACGTCCTGCTGCTCGCCGTCGGCTACCGCGACGGCGGCACCGCGCCCGTCTACTCCGACGCGCCCACCGGGGCACGCGTCGTCGATCCCGTCGTGCAGGCGCTCACGCTCACCGACGTCGTCGTCGGCGCGACCGTGACCGCGCTGCTCCTCTCTCTCGTCATCCAGTTGCGCAAGCGCCACGGAACCGTCGACCCCGACGGCCTCTCGGCGCTGAAGGGGTGACGGGCCGCACGTGATCCCGCCCGGGCCCGCCGCGGCCTCCTCCGCAGCCCTGCCCCTGCCCCCGGTCTCCTCCGTGCCGTCGCTGACCGGCGACGCGGCGGGGCTGCTGCCGCTCGTCGTCGCGCTGCCGCTGCTCGGTGCGGCGCTGCTCGTCGCGGTCGGCAGACGGCTGCCGCGGATCGCGACGGACGCGCTCGGCAGCGTCTTCGCCGTCGCCACGGCCCTCGTCGCCGTCCGCGCGCTCGCGGGGGTGGCGCACACCTCGCCGTACGCCGTCGAGTGGCTCGGCGGCTGGCGCCCCACCGGGCAGGGCGATGGCGGAGTCGGCATCGCGCTCGTCGGCGACCCCGTCTCGCTGGGGCTCGCCGCGCTCACCTCGCTGCTCGTCGTCGCCGTACTCGTCTACTCCTGGCGGTACTTCGAGGAACCGCCCCGCCGCCAGTCCGGCTCCTTCCCCGCGCTGATCCTGCTCTTCCAGGCCGGGATGTGCGGCTTCTGCCTCACAGGCGACCTGTTCAACGCCTTCGTCTTCTTCGAGCTGATGGGCGTCGTCGCCTACGCGCTCACCGGGTTCCGCGTCGAGGAACGGCGCCCGCTCCAGGGCGCCCTCGCCTTCGGTGTCGTCGGCTCCCTCGGCGGCTACGCCATGCTCCTCGGCATCGGCCTGCTGTACGCGCGCACGGGAGAGCTGGGGCTCGCGCGGATCGGGCGGCAGCTCGACGAGGGGCGGCCCGACGCGCTCGTACTGGCCGCGTTCGTGCTGGTCACGACCGGGATGCTGGTCAAGGCGGCGGCCGTGCCCTTCCACTTCTGGCTCCCCGACGCGCACGCCGTGGCGCCCACCCCCGTCTGCCTGCTGCTCTCCGGCGTCATGGTGGAACTCGGCGTCTACGGCGCGGCGCGCGTCTACTGGACCGTGTTCGCGGGGCCAGGGGGCGTACCGGCCGGGACCCTCACCCGTACGTTCCTGGCCGTCGGCGTCATGACGGCGCTGCTCGGCGCGGTCATGTGCTGGCAGCAGCGGCATCTGAAGCGGCTGCTGGCCTTCTCCACCGTCGCGCACACCGGGCTGTTCCTCGTCGGACTCGGTGTGCTGACGCCCGAGGGCACCTCGGGCACCGTCCTCTACGCGCTCGCCCACGCGGGTGTGAAGGCGGCCCTGTTCGCGTGTGCGGGCATCCTCCTCGACCGCTACGCCTCCGTCGACGAGCACCAGCTCTACGGGCGCGCCCGCGAACTGCGCCTCACCGGCGGCCTGTTCCTGCTCGGCGGGCTCGCGCTGTGCGGGCTGCCGCCGTTCGGCACCTCGCTGGGCAAGGCCGTCGCGGAGGAGGCCGCGGGACACACGGCGCACTGGCTCGTCGTGCTGTTCGTCCTGGTCTCCGCGGTCATGGGCGGCGCGGTGCTCAGGGCAGGGCTGCGGATCTTCGCCGGGGCGGGGGCACGCGCCCGTGGCGAGGAACCGGCGGGCAGCGCGCGCACGCAGGGCGACGAGGACCCGGAGACCCGTACGAGGCTGCGCCGGATCCCCGCGACGATGCTCGCCGTCCCGGCCGTCCTGCTGGCCGCGTCCCTCGCGATCGGGCTGGTCCCGGAACTGGCCGCGTTCGCGGGGCGCGCCGGGCACCTGTTCGCCTCGCACGAGATCTACGCGGCGGCCGTACTGGACGGGCGCCCCGCACCCCAGCACGCCGTCTCCCCGGCGTCCCCGCCCCACTGGAACCTGTCCGGTGTGCTGCTCGGGCTGCTCTCGGCGGGGCTCGCCGTCGCGGGCGCGCTCATCGGCCTCCGGCGCGGCGCGCCGGGCGGGCACCGGGACGAGGGCGGCCCGCTGCCGTGGCTGCGGCGCCTCCAGTCGGGGCACATCGGCGACTACGTGGCCTGGACGGTGGCGGGCATGGCACTGCTCACGGTCTTGGCGGCGTGGTGACGGTGCGGGGTGCTTTGCGGGGTGCGGGTGCGGGGCGCGTCGGTGGTTGCGGCCGTCAGGTGCGGGTGTGTCCCGGCCCGTCCGTCAGCGCCTGGTGCCGGGACCCGGATCCGGGCCGTCCGCGTCGGCGGTCCGTGCGTCGAGCGCGCCCGGGGTGCCAGGGGCGCCGGACGCGCCCAGTGCCCGGAGGCGTTCCAGCTCGCGCCGGTCGCGCTTGGTGGGGCGGCCAGCGCCGCGTTCGCGCTGGGGGACCGCCAGCACCTCCTCGCGCGGGGGCGGCGGCGGGCTGTTGTCGACGAAGCACTCGGCCGCCACGGGCGCGCCGACCCGCTTGCGCACGAGCCGCGACACGACCACGACCCGCTCCCGCCCCGCGTGCCGCAGCCGCACCTCGTCCCCTGGCCGCACGGGGTGCGCGGCCTTGACCCGCTCGCCGTTGACGCGCACGTGCCCCGCGCGGCACGCCGAGGCGGCCAGCGAACGGGTCTTCGTGAGCCGCACGGACCAGATCCAACTGTCGACCCGGACGGTCCCGGTCCCCTCGTCTGAAGCCATGCCCCGACTCTAGAACGACTGCCCGCCGTATGGCGGGTGCGGCTGGCGGAGCGCTGCGGGGGTTTCAACGCGTTCAACACCCTCACGGCCTGCGGGACCGCCCGTGACGGTCACCGGGATATAAACTCTTATATGCCAGATGAGTGATTTTTCGGCGGTCTTCAATGAACGAGAATAAGGGATACTCCGTCCACTGGGAGTGGTATGTACGTTCAGTTACTCGGGCCTATACGACTGGTGGACGATGAGGGCGTTTCCGTCCGTGTTCCGGGTGAGAAACTGCGGGTGATCCTGGCGTCGCTGGCTCTCTCTCCGAAAACGCCGGTAGCGGCCGTGGACCTGCTCGACGAACTCTGGGGGGCAAGGCCGCCCCGTACCGCCGAGAATTCACTCCAGTCGCACATCGCAAGATTGCGACGCATTCTCGCAGAGGAAACAGGGCGACCGGAAGCCCGTGACATCATCCGGACCGCGGGGCCCGGCTACATGCTCGCCATCGACCCCGATGACGTCGATGCCTTCCGGTTTACTCGTGCCGTCGATCTTTCCGCGCAGTATGTCCGAAGCGACCCCTCCCGAATCACCGGAGTCCTCGATCACGCACTGGCGATGTGGCGCGGCCCGGCCCTGCTGGATGCGGGGCATGGGATTATCTGCCGCACCGCGTATGCCCGTCTGGAAGAGGCCAGGCTCATCGCGCGTGAAATGGTCGTCGAGGCTTACTTACGGCTCGGCATGCATCAACGGGTCATCCCCGACCTGAAACAGCTCCTCTCGCAGCACCCGCTGAGAGAGCGCTTCTGCGAGCAACTCATGATCGCGCTGTACCGCGCCGGCTGCCAGGCTGATGCCATCAGCACCTACCACCGCATCCGGCGGCACCTCTCCGCGGAACTCGGCCTGGAGCCGGGGCCGGGTATGCAGAACACGCTGCGGGAGATCCTTTGCCAGGAGGAGGGGGCCAGTCTCTGACCGGGGGTACGACCGGGGGTACCGGAAGGCTCGTGCCGCCCGGTACCTCACACGGTGTTCGTCACTCGTAGAAGCTGCCAGATGGCGCCGGGCCGGGCCCTGCCCTCGAAGGCCAGGTACTCCGGCGTGACCAGGTGAGGGTGCCACTTCTTCTTGTAGCTCAACTGGCTGGCGGCCGGATAGAGCGCCTCTCCTCTTTCGGCCAGAAGGCGCATGAAGGCTCCCGTCAGTGGACTGCTCGGCGCGATCATGTGTGCCGCATCCAGGCCCGTGAAGGGCGTGAAGCCGAAGTGCAGCCACTCGGCCCGCTCCCGCATGAACAGTTCCAGCGCCGTGGCATTGATCGCCTCAGCGGCTCCTGGCCGGGCGTCGTGGCGGCGGCGGCTCAGATCGTGCAGCCAGCCGGGCCGCTCGCCGAAGACGGGGGAGTAGGAGATGTAGGCGGTCGGACGCCTTCCGTCGGTCGCCATGAACAGCCGACGGTGCTTCTGCGCGGGACCTCCGACCTCGCCGACGAGGAATCGGATCTCCTTGGTGTGCTTTCCCTTGCTCCGCAGCCAGAACCTGTCTATCTCTTCGATATGGCCGACGTGTTCGTCGTACGACACCTCTTCGACCTGAAGGCCGCTCCTTCGTGCCTGGGATATTTTATTGCGCAGTTTCATGAAGCGGGACCCGCGCAGTGTGAAGTCCGGCAGATGCACCGAGTAGGAAGAGCCCACCTGGTTGATGGTGAAGCCCTCCGACGCATACAACTCCGCTTCCCTGGACTGTAGTTGCACACACGCGATGCGACGCTTGCCTGCGCGCGCATAATCCTTGAACTCTCGTAGGGCCTGTGCCTTTCGCTCCCACGGTCCCAACACCCCCGCGAACTGGACGAGGTAACGTCCCGACTCCCGGTAGGCGATGACATCGCCCGTCGAGGCCGTGAAGAGCTGATTCCCCCTGTTCAACGCCAAATAGGAGCTGGGGTTCTCTCCATACCCCTGCACCGCACGCAGGGCGTACTCCGCGGTTTCGGCTTGTGAGCCGCTTAACTGTCCCATCACGCAACCACCTTCCTCGGAAGAGCCTAACGAGGGGACGGCAAATCCTGCTGAAACCGCGGTTTCAGCGGACTTCAGGCCGTCTACCAGGGGCCACTGGAAGGATGGACTACATGGATTCCCAGTCCACCGACGCGTACGACAGCGCAATCGAGGAGTAGATATGGGAAGTGCTCAGTTGGCTCATCCGCTTTCACAGGGCCGGTCCTTTCCTTCTGAGAGGACGGGATCGATGTACACGTACCATTCCTATGTGGGGGGAAGGCAGGTGGAGAGCGAGGAGTGGGTTTATGTGCTGGACGCGGACTGCCTGCTAGAGGATGTGTTCTCAAGCCTGACGCTGAAGCGGAAACTGGAGAAGGGCCGCATATCTCCCGATGACCGGTCGGCAGCGGTCGTGGGCCGCGTGGCTAAGGCCGACAGCGACACCGTGGAGATGGCGGTGGACGCGGCGTCCCAAGCCACCGTGGCCTGGAGCACGTTCCCCCTGGAGACCCGCATCGAGGAGCTCGGCAGGCTGCTGCGCACAAGGATCATGGAACGCGCCGAGGAAATCGTCGCCGTCCTTGTGCTGGAGGGGCATCCGCTCGCCCTGGCGCAGTGGCAGGTATCCGGGATGCTAGAGGTATTCAGTCCGGAAACCCTCGGTTTCTACAAGTCCCAGATGTGCCAGGAATTCCAGAGCGGAGCACGGCGCTTGCTGGTCCGGCGCCAGCCGGACGGAGTGGTGTGCCTCAACCCGCCGCAGAATGCGCCGCTTTCCAGCGCGCTACTGGGCGTGGCGTCTGTGATGGGCGGCAACGGGCTTGTGGTGCGGGCCCCCCGCAGCGCCCCGCTGGGCGTGATGTACGCCATGCAGGAAATCGTCGCTCCAGCGCTGGAGGAAATCGGCGCTCCCGCAGGGGTCTTGAACGTGGTCTGTGGGAATCCCGCGCCGATGCTGAACTCGTGGCTGCGGCATCCTGCGGTGGACGACATCTTCTATTTCGGGAGCAGCGAGGGCGGTCTGAAGTTCGAGGCGCGCTGTGTGGCCGAACGGAAGAAACCCATTCTGGAGCTTGCTGGAAACGACACCGTCACGGTGTGGAAGGACGCCGATGTCGGTCTTGTCGCGGAGGCTCTCACCGAGAGCTTCTACGGTTCGGGACAGCTGTGCATGGTTCCCAATCAGGTCCTGGTGCACCCCGATGTCTTCGAGCCGCTGCTGGAGAGCCTGCTGCGGGAGGTCGGCCGCATTCGACCCGGGCATCCGTGGGAGCCCGACGTCCTGCTGACACCGGTGCTGCGCAACGAGAAGTTCTTCAGGTGCCTTGAGGACGCGCGCGCCAAGGGCGCCGAAGTGGCGTGCGGCGGGCACGCCATACGGCTCGACGGGACACCGGATCCTACCGGCATCTTTCTGGAGCCGACCGTCGTGATCGTGCGCGGCCTGGACCGTGCGCGCCAGGTCGATGCCGTCCGGCACGAGACCTTCTTTCCCCTGCTGCCCCTCGTAGTCGGAGACCAGGCTGCGGATGCGGAATTGCTGGATTCCTTCATCGGCTTCGTCAACTCCAATGAGTACGGGCTGCGCAATTCGCTGTGGGCGCAGGACCCAGATGTTATCGAGCGGTTCACCGCCAGGACCACGACCGGCGGATTGCTGAAGGTCAACGATTCCCACATCGGATTTCTTCCCTATCTGCCCACCCATGGAGGGACAGGGCTCACCGGCGGCAGCTTCGGAGAAGCCAACTACCCCATCTTGCGCACCTCTCATATCCAGGGCGTGAGCATCAGTCCCGGATCCCGCCCCAGGAACGCAGTCTTCGGAGCCTGGCAGGAACTGGTGAATCAGCGCCCGTGAGCGCGCACTTACTAAGGAGATGACGCCATGCGCTCATTGAAAGCGGCGCGGCAGACATGCGAGGAGTTCCTGCCCGGTCTCCTCGGCGAACTCGACGGAATTCCGCTGAGCGATCTGGAGCAACCGGGCAGCCCGGCCATCGAGTCCTTTCGCCAGCACGGAGGAACCGGCCTGGTCATCCCCACGGCTTACGAGGGCAGCGGCGCCGATCCCCTTCAGGCAGTCGCCGTCACGCGCGCACTCGGGGCGGCTGCTCCCTCGCTGGCTGTGGCGACCACCATGCACCACTTCTCCGTCGCCACCTTGTTCTCGCTCGCGGACAGTCTCAAGAGCAGCGGTGTGGAGTGGGGCTTGCTGGAGGGAATCGTCGATCAGAAGCTGCTGGTCGCATCCGGGTTCGCGGAGGGCCGGCCGGGCAACGGCATCCTGAGCCCGACGGTGGAGGCCAGGGCCGGGGAGAAGGGCTACTACATCAACGGCTCGAAGAAGCCGTGCAGCCTCTCCCGGTCCATGGACCTGCTCACCGCCAGCACCGCCCTGCCGAACCCGGACGGCAGCCGCGACATGGCCGTCCTGCTCGTGTCCCCGCAGACCGAAGGGCTGAGTATCCACCCCTTCTGGACGAGCTGGGCGCTGGCCGGGGCCGAGAGCGACGAGGTGCGCCTGACCGAAGTGTATGTGGAGGAAGCGCAGGTCATGCGCACCGAACCTGGGGAGAAGGGCGAGCTGGATGAGCTCCAGACCGTAGGGCTCCTCTGGTTCGAGTTGCTGATCACGGCGTCATATCTGGGCGTGGCCAGCGCGTTGGCGGAGCGTGTGCTCGCTGCCGCGCGAGGCACCGACACCGAGCGGGCGCAACTCCTCACCCGGCTGGAGACGGCCACACTCCTGACCGAGGGCACCGCCCGCATGATCGCGTCCGGGGCTGTGGGAGACGAGGCGCTCGGCAAGGCACTTATGGCGCGGTACGGAGTCCAGGACGCCCTGCGGGAAGCCGTCGGCTGTGCGGTGGAGCTGCTTGGCGGGATGGCGTTCATCGGCACTGGCGACATCGCCTACCTGGCGGCTGCCGTGCATGGCCTGTCCTTCCATCCGCCGTCGCGCTCCAGCGCCACCGAACCCCTGCTTGAGCACGCGGCGGGTGAACCGCTGCGCCTGACGTAAGGAGTTGTGATGACCACCCTGGCGAATCCGCCGGCCGCCGACGGTGAAGAGGTCGCTGATCTTTGCCGCAGGCACCTGAGCAAGGGACGAGCCACACTCGGCGAGCTGTTCGGCGGACACCTGGAGACCGACTCCCGGGGCGCGTGGGTGACCAGCGCCACCGGCAGGCGGTTCCTGAACTGCGGCGGTTACGGCGTACTGCTCATGGGAGCTCGCCACCCTGCGGTGGTGCGACGTGTGGAAGCGCAGTTGCACCGACACCCGGTGGCGACCCGCCTGTTTCTCGAACCCCAGGGGGCCCACGCGGCCGAAGCACTGGTGCGCACGGCACCGGCCGGTTTGGAGCGGGTCCACTTCGCGTGCTCCGGCGCCGAGGCGGTGGAGGCCGCCATCAAGATCGCCCGTACTCGGGGCAAGGATCAACTGATCGCCGCACACGAGGGGTACCACGGCAAGACCATGGGCGCCCTGAGTCTCACGGGGAAAGAGGTCTTCCAAAAGCCTTTCCGGCCGCTGCTGCCCGGCGTCCACCACACACCGTACGGGGACGTCGAGGCGCTGGAAGAACTCCTCAAGACGATGCCCGGTCGCGCATGCCTGATCCTTGAGCCGGTCCAGGGGGAGGCCGGGGTGGTCCTGCCGCCGCCCGGGTACCTGCGCGCGGCCCAGGAACTGTGCCGCGCCTACGACGCGCTGTTCGTACTGGACGAGATCCAGACGGGGCTCGGTCGGCTGGGATCTTGGTGGGGAGCGGACGTGGAAGGTCTGGAGCCGGACGTGCTGTTGTCCGGCAAGGGCCTGGGAGGCGGTGTTCTGCCCGTCTCCGCGGTACTCGCGACCCCGAGGGCGTTCGCCGCCTTCGACATGGACCCCTACCTGCACACCTCCACCTTCTCCGGTACCCCCCTCGCCATGGCCGCCGTGCAGGGGGCGCTCGCCGCGATCGAGGAAGACGATCTCGTCACCCGGGCCCGCGACCTGGGAGCCGGCCTCCTGCCCGAGCTGAACCGCATCGCCCGGGCGCACTTCGGCACGCTCGTACGGGAGGTGCGGGGCCAAGGGCTGCTCATCGGCGTCGAATTCACCGAGCCGGGCCCGGCAGGAGACCTGCTCATCGAACTCGTCCACCAGGGCGTCGTCGCCAACCACTCGCTCAACTCGCACCTGGTGCTGCGCTTCACCCCGCCCGCGATCCTCACCCCCGCGGAGACGCAGCACCTTTGCCAGGCATTCGACAGCGCCTGTCGCGTGCAGGCCGCACGCTACAACCCGACCCGCGAAGGTGGCACCGCCCATGCGCAGCGTTGACGTCGCTCTCAGCCTTCCCGAAGCCGATCCGGAAGAGGTGTACGAGCGGGTGAAGCAGTTCGCCCGATATCCCGATCTGGTGCCCGAGGTCCGATCCGTCGTCACCCATGAGATCACCGAGGGGAGGGCGACCAGTGACTGGGAGGTGTACTTCCGCAACGGCATCCTGCGCTGGAGCGAGGCGGACGAGTTCGACCGGAATGCGCTGACCATCGACTTCGCACAACTCGACGGAGACTTCGAGCTGTTCACCGGCACCTGGCGGATCTCCGCGACAGAACGGGGGGCCCGGGTGGATTTCCAGGCCGACTTCGATTTCGGCATGCCCAGCTTGCAGGGCATTCTCGACCCGGTCGCCGAACGGGTCATCAGGGAGACCATCGCCCGCATCGTGCTCGGCCTCTTCGGGACCGGCACCGTGCTGGACGACGCGGCCCTGGCACGGGCCGTCGAGGCGGCCTCGCCCGAGACACGGGCAACCGCCTAGGGGCCCGTGATGGATACCCGGAACTTGTTCATGACCCCCGTAACCTCAAGGCTGCTACGTGCCGAGTGGGGCCTTGGCCTGCTCGTTTCCGCCGCGCTCTTCATCGGCCACCTGGACGAGGTCCGCTGGCTGCCGGCCGTTGTCCTGTTCGTCTACATCGACCTCATCGGCTACTTGCCCGGCGCCATCCGGTTCCGCCGCGCCGGCGGACGGGTCCCCAAGGTCTATTACCTCCTCTACAACGTGATGCATTCCCTGGTCACCCAGGGGCTGGTGGCCCTGGCATGGACCTGGGTGTGGGGTTTCGAGTGGGCGTTACTGGCGCTGCCCCTCCACCTGTTCGGTGACCGGGCGCTGTTCGGCAACTACCTGAAGCCTTTCGGGGTGAAGTTCGAGCCCTATGCTCACCCCGTCTACGTGCGCTTCCAAAACGAATTCGCCGCCCTGCCCGGGGCAGGCGAGGAAAAGGAATCCGGGACGGTGGCATGTCCCTGACGAAGAAGCGTCGCACGGTAACCACCGCACCCGCGCCCTCCGACTCCGCCCGCGCCGCCATGCGCAGCTTCGTCACCGGAGTGTCGGTGCTGACCTGCGGCACGGCGGAGGAGGTGGAAGGGGTCACGGTCAGCACGCTCTCCGTGATCCCCGGCGAGCCCCCGATGGTGTGCGCGGCGCTGCGTGGCGGCAGCCGCGGGCTCTACGCCCTGCTGCACGCCCAGACGTTCGTGGCCAATGGACTGGCCGCGGATCAGGAGCCGCTGGCCCGGCACTTCGCCCAGCGGCGGCGCCCCAGGGGCCTGGGGCAACTGCCACCGGAATCGTGGACGGCGCGTGCGCCGGAGGAGGTGCCGCGGTTGAGCGGCGCAGTGGCCTGGCTGGAGTGCCGTCCCGAAACCGCTGTTCCCGCGGGGGACCACGAGCTGATCGTCGCCCGCGTTCTCTCTGCGGTTCATACCAGCGGCGCCCCGCTGGTGAATTTCGCCGGCGTGCTGCACTGCGGCCCGCTCATCGCTTCCGACATGGAGAGGAATCCCTGATGGCATCCACGAACATCCCGGTCGAGGCGGACTGGGAACACGCGCCCTCACTCCTGGAAGGCGCTGTGAATCTCGAACTGTCCCCCGCCGCATGCGGGGTGGAGTACTGGCTCGGCGCGGTCCCCAGCGGCACCTTGCAGGGCAACGTGCTCGGCCACGCCGATGATGTGCGGCCCCTGGAGGTGGTGAGCAGCCCGGGGCCCTTGAACAGCGCCCTCGTGCAGGAGCTGGCCTATCGCTCGATCGCGGAGGCGAAGGTCACGGGGGCGATCGGCCACATGGTGGCCCTGGCACCGGACAACGCCTGCATGGAGTTCTATGCGACCCAGCTCATCGACGAGGCCAGGCACGCCATGGTCTTCCGTAACCATCTGCTGCAACTGGGCGTGCCCGAGGAGGAGCTGTTCTCCGCTGTCGAACGCGCGGCCGCTCAGGACCGGGACCGGATTCTGGAGCCGCTGGAGGAGTTCGGGCTGCGTATTCTGCGCGATCAGCGGGACTTCCTCGGCGGCGTTCTGGTCCTGACCGTCCTCCTGGAGGGCGTACTCGCTCCGGCCGCCGAGCTGAGCGAGCGTAAGTGGCGGGTCTTCGATCCGGCAGCGGCGGACATCGAACACGGCGCCGGAATCGATGAGATCCGGCACCTGACCGTCGGCAGCTTCATCGTGCGCGAGCACCTGCTCAAGAACCCGCAGGACAAGCAGCGCTCCCTGCAACTACTGGAGGAGGGGTACGCGCTGTGGGACAAGTTGCCCACGACCCAGCAGCTACTGCGCCGTGAGGAGCTCTTTCAGCGGGGGATCGAGGAGCACGGTCATCTGCTGGGCGATTACCAGGTCTGGCCCGGGCGCCGCCTGGTGGACACCACCGCGCAAGAACGAGTGGAAACCGGGCAGCAGTGGGCCCGGCACATGCAACAGACCCGGCTTTCCTACATGGGTCTGGACGAGGCCCTGTGAGCCTTCTACGCACCGATCCTGCTGGAGGGCGAGGCGGCCACACGGTGTGTGGAGGGGGCCGGCCCCTGAACGTAGCCGCGCGGGTCGGCCAACAGTGTTCGGCTATCGAGGAATCTAGGAGTGTGGAATGAACAGCACGTACGACCGTCTCACGGGCCTGCTCGCCACGGGATTCGGCATCGAGGCGGGGGAAGTGACCCCGGAGAGCACCTTTGAGGACCTGGAACTCGACTCACTGGCGCTGGTGGAGCTGGCTCTGGCCACCCAGGAGAAGTTCGGCGTCTCCCTCAGCGAAGACGACCTGCGAACGCAGAGCACGCTGGCCGAGGCTGCCGAGGTCGTCGACGCCAAGCAGGCGAGCGCCTGATGGCCTCCGTCGACGCCCCCTTCGACGCAGCCGTCACCGGAATCGGCATGATCACGCCAGCCGGTGGGGACACCGCAGCGACCTGGGAACGCGTACGGGCCGCGGCGGGCACGGCTGCCCTGCCCGTGCCGGCCCTGGCAGGCAGCCGTGCCGACTTCGGCTGCTGGATGCCCGGCTTCGACGCGGCAGCCGCCCTCGGGCGGCGCAAGGCGTGGCGCCTGGACCGCAGCAGCCAGCTTGCGGTCGCCGCCGCTGACGAAGCGCTCGCGGCCTCGGGCCTGGACCCGGCCTCCTGGGACGGCGATCGTGTGGGCGTCGTCCTCGGCTGCGGTGTCGGAGGTGCAGGCACCTGGGAGAAGCAGCACAACGTGTTCTTGGAGCAGGGGCCGCAGCAGGTCTCCGCCATGCTGGTCCCGATGTTGGTCGTCAACATGTCGGCGGGCTATGTCGCCATGCGCATCGGGGCCCGGGGCCCCAACTTCGTGACTGCCACGGCCTGCGCTTCCGGTACTACGGCGGTGGGTGCGGCCCGTGAGCTGCTGCGCAACGGAACCTGCGATGTCGTGATCACAGGGGGCGCCGAGTCCTGTCTCGTCCAGCCCATCATCTGCGGATTCCAGCAGATGGGCGCACTCTCTGGCCGCCGCGACGAACCGACGGCCGCTTCACGGCCGTTCGACGTGCACCGCGATGGCTTCGTACCCGCCGAGGGAGCCGCCGTTCTGGTCCTGGAACGCCCCCGAAGCGCCCGCGAGCGGGGGGCCCGCATTCACGCCTACATCAGCGGATACGGAGCATCGGCCGATGCCCATAACGCCACCGCACCCGACCCTGAGGGGGCCGGAGCGGAACTGGCGCTGCGTGCGGCGCTGCGCGACGCGGACTTGGCACCGAGCGCGGTCGACCATGTCAATGCGCACGGCACGTCCACGCGGCTCAACGACGAGATCGAGGCCCGGATGATACGCCGGGTGCTGGGCGAGGGGCCCGTCGTGACGTCCGTCAAAGGAGTGGTGGGCCATTCTCTCGGCGCCGCGGGTGCGATCGAGGCCGCATTGACGGCGCTGGCGATGGAACAGCAGGTCATCCCGCCTACGGCCAATCTCGAAAGCCAGGACCCGAGGATCGACTTGGACGTCTGTACCAAGGCGGAGCGGTCCACCCGTGTGGAGGCCGCGGTCAGCAACTCCTTCGGCTTCGGCGGGCAGAACGCGGTATTGGTCTTCACCAGAGCTTGATCGACAGTGCAGGGCCGTGGGGGTGGCGCGTACTGGGACGGCCGAAGGCCGAGTCGATCTCGTCGGATGAGGAGCGGGCTGCGCCGAAGGGGCGGGTACGGCGCCGTTCCGCTCCGCAGGCAGCAGGCATGGGCCCTGCGGTAAGGCAAAAGCAAAAGGCTAGGCCCACATCTCCCTCAGCACGCAGGCCAGTTCGTTGGCGGAAAGCTCCTCCAGGTGCCCCAGCGCGTCCGCGCCGGCTTCCGTGGCTCCGGTGCGCAGCAGCTTTCGCCGTACGAGTTCCCGGTGCCGTAGCCAGGACGACGAGCCGACCGCCCCCAACCCGTTCCTGCGTTCTGCTGTGAGTTCACGCCCGTCATCCAGGTGGACGGTGATGCGGCAGCCGATGTTCTTCGATGCGTGCTCAAAGGTCCTGGCGGGCGCACCGGCGTCCTTGAGCAACCGCTTGACCGGCGCGTCGGCCAGCCGTGGGTCCCACGCCCGCGCGCGCTCCCCGGCCTGGCGGAGGGCTTCGCCCACGGGAGCTGTCGAGAGCATGGCTGCCCGGCTGAGGTCCTCGTCGTGGTGCAGACGGACCCTTCGCGCCAGTCGCCATCGACGCGGTTCGTGCACCGCTTCGCCACTGAGATCCTCGACGGTGACCGCGCCGGTCAACAGCGCCGTGGCCACGTTGTAGGCGAGGCTCATGTTCAGCGCCGCGATCGGCGAGTTCCCCTCCCGCAGATAGCGGGCCGCGTGGCGGTCCATTTCCAGGACCAGGCTCGGAGCGTGTACGTGGATCTCCGTGATCTGCTGTGTCGCGTCGTCCAGCTGACGGTGCAGGTGCGCCGCGCAGTCGATGGGCGCGTCCACGGTGACGGCGGCCGGGTGCACCTTGAAGGACACCGTCTCTGTGTGCCACCGCTCCCCGAGCCCGGCCACCACCGCCTCTGGGATCGGAGCGTGCGCGAAGGTGTGGAGAAACCCTTCCGGGTGTTCGAGCAGTTCCGGGAGACCGCGCAGCCCCGCCACCGCGGCCGAGGCGGCGTCCAGCGCCGTGCGTACAGGCGTCGCGGCCGACAGCACCTTCGCATCGCTGCCGAGGTACGCGGGCAGCATCGACCAGGGCGGCGCGGACAAGGCGAGCGCCCAGGCGTGGCACAGGATGTTCTCGTGGCAGTGCCCGGTGGCGAGCAAGCGGGCCGTCGCGGCACCGGACAGATGGGCCTGCGCGGCGGTCTGACCGCGGAAGCGGCCCAGCGTGGTGGCCGCCGTGATGCGAGCGGCACACTCGTTGGCCACGATGACCGCCTCAAGGAGCGCGCGGCCGTCCAGCCGTGCGGCCTCCTGAAAGGCGAGGGGGACGCTGACCGTGGAGTGGGAGAGGTGGCCAGCGTAGAAAGTGTCCTCCATGTAGAGGCTGGAGGAGAGCGCGGCCAACACGGCTGCGGTGCGCTCTGGCTCGGCAGGTGAGGGAGAGCCGAACGCGGTGGTGAGTTTCGCGCCGAGAGGATGCCCGGCGGCTGCGCGTACGGCTGCGATGTGGGAGATGACCTGGCTCACCGCGAGCTCCCTCACGCGCGGAGGAATCAGCGGGAGGCTCGGGCGGCTGGCCCAGTGGGCCAGAGTGCGCAAGAGGGGTGTGTTGTCACCCTGTTGGGTCTCGTGCGGCTTCACGACGTCCTTCCTGATGGCGTGCGTGTGATCCATGGCGCCGCAGGGCGGGTGTCAGGTGACCGCGAGGGGGGACAAGAGCGGGAGCGCTCCTGGAAGGACCCGGAGCGAATAGCGCGGGTGGCCCGAGCGCACCAGCTCACCGTCCCGTTCGAAGGTGAGCGGCTTTCCGTCAAGACGCTCGATCTCGACCCGTCGGCCCCGCCCGTAGACTGCGCCGGGCCATTCGGTGTCGCTGTCGATCTGGCCGGTACGGCCGCCGTCTTGGACCAGCCTCATCAGTTGAGCGTTCTCGAAGCGCCCGGTCAGCACGCACACGTCGAGCAGTCCATCGTCGAGAACCGACCTGGGCAGCAACAGGAACCGGCCGGCCCGGTAGCGTCCTCCGCCCACGTTCGCCAGTACCACGCTGCCCTCGTGGATGACCTCTCCGTCGACGGTGATCCGGCTTGGGTGTGGCGCGAAGGTGCGCAGCGTGATGGCCGTGGCCTCCTGGTAGCGGTCACGTCCGGAACACCCGTTCACCGCGGCGGCGGTCTCCAGGGCCTCCGCCGCCAGCCCGGAGCAGGCGCCGAGGAGGACGGTTTCGCCGGTCTCCTCGATGCGGGCCATGTCCACAAGACGGATGTGCGGTTCCGCGACGTCGAGAGCGGACCGCATCGCCTCTTGCCACGGACGGTCCTGCCAGACTTCCCGGTAGAAGGAGTTACCTGTCCCGGCCGGCACGATGAGCAGCGCAGGGCGACGTGAGAGGCTGCGCCGGGAGTCCAGCAGACCGCCGGCTGCCTCGCTTGAGGTGCCGTCGCCGCCGACGGCGACGACGACGTCAACTCCCTCGGCTCCCGCCTCTGCCGCGATTTCGCGCGCGTGTCCGGCATGGGCGGTGCGGGTGTGACGCACGGTACCGGCCAGTTCGCCGCACAGATCCTCGACTTCGTCGAGCAGCGACCGGGAGGCACTGCCCGCCTGTTCGTTCGCCACGATCACTGCGCTCCGTGCCCACCGGTTCATGGCTGCGCGTCCCTTCGGCTGAGATGGCCGACGGGCCGGCGGCACGCATCTGGCGGAGAGAGCAGGATTTGAACCTGCGAGGGGTCAGACCCCAAGCTGGAGCAGAGCCCAGCTCCCGTTAGGCCGCTTCGGGTATCTCTCCTTGCCGGACACCGCCGGGGCCCGCCTGGATGGCCCGGCGAGAACAACGTTGGCACGAGAGCCTTGTAGGCCGCTGAAAGCGGTCTTTCAGCGGGATCCGCGCAGCCGAGGGCGGCCGTAGCGGGGGTGTACGGGGGCATTGAGGGGTGGTGAAGGCGCCCAGCGGTGCCGCCCCGGCCTCCGCAGTGAGACGTTTCCCGCGATCGGCATTCAACACCACGATGATCGAAGGCGCGTGGGAACCGCCCCTTGGCGCGCTGATGCCCCGCCCCCCCCACAACGCGGAGAGCCGTATGGACGGCAGGCTCGTCACCGAAGAGAACGATCCGCACTGCATAACTGCGATCAAGGCAAGGGAAATGCTCGCCGGAGCCCCGTGGAGAAGACTGGTGGTGCTCGGAGACGAGGTGGCCGCCGGGCACAGCGACCCGTGCGATGGATATGCCGCCTCTTCCTGGGCCGACCGCCTGGCCGCCGCGCTGCGGTCCACGCAACCGTGCCTCGCCTACCGCAATCTCGGCCGACGCGGTCTGTCCGTGTCCGAGATCCGCGCCGGACAGGTGGCGAAGGCGCTGGCGTTCAAGGGCGACCTCGCCGCGGCCGTCGTCGGAGTCGACCATGTGCTGGGCCAGTCCTTCGACGCCGACTCCACCGAGACCGAGCTGAGCAGGATCATCGGCCCGCTCCGCGACGCCCGTGCGGATGTGATCGTCATAGGACCGTTCGACATCAGCAGGTCAGGGCTGATATCGGAGACACGCAGGCCCGAAATCAACCAGTGTCTGCGGCAGTTGGCGCATCGCACCCACGAACTCGCCGTGCAGCGTGGGGCGATGCACGTGGACCTGGCGTCGCACCCGGCCAGCGCGGACCCGGGAATCTACAGCCGGGACGGTCGGCACTTCAGCGCACGCGGCCACGCCGTCGCGGCGGCGACAGTCATCCGGCATCTGGCCGACCGCCTCTCCGGCCGCGGGACCAGCGTGTGAGCGTCGAGCGCGGTCGTGAGTGGGGGAGTGGGCGCGTGCGCGGGCGATGGCGCGATGCCTTTGTGGGTGCCCCTTGGAATTCCCTTTCCTGTGAACCAGGGGCCGGATTCACAGGAAAGCACCGGAAAACACAGGTGTCGCACAGCGAAGTCTTATCCGCCTCCTGTTTACGGGGGGCGCGACGTGCGTTAGGGGGAGCGTAGAAGGTGCTGTGACCAGGGAATGTGTGGTCGTCGAGCGGTTCCTTGTAGCGCATGAGAAAAGGCTCAGCGCCAATTCATGGGAAGCTCATCGGAATCGGTTCGACGGTGCTGAATGGTGCGGTAGCGTTTTTCTTGTCGCAGCCGGAAGGCGCGGCAGGAAAACACTCTTCCGAGAAAAGGAGAAATCCATGAGCTTCCGTAAGATCACCCCGGCCAAGCCCGCCCACAAGCGTCCGGCCCACCGTGACGAGAAGCCCGGCAAGAAGCAGCAGAGGAAGCAGCCGCGTCGCCGTCCGGTCGGCCGTCGCTGACGTCACCGCACGAGGCGGGCCCGCGCACGGCGCGGGCCCGCCTCGGCCGCGTCCGGCCCATGAGCCGGTGCCGCCAGGGACGACCACACGAAGAGGAGGCAGAGCAGTGACGGCGTACGAGACGGACATCGGTGCCCCGCACCCGCACCCGCACCGCGAGGACGCCCCGGCGGACAATCCGCACCCCTCCACGTCGCACCCCTCCGCGCCGCGCGTGTCCGTGCGGGTCGCCTTCCGCCGCTTCTGGCCCCTCACCCGTGGTGACCGCGGCTGGCTGCTGGTGATCTGCGCGTGCGTCATCCTCGCGGCGCTCGCCGAGACCGCCTCGATCCTCCTCTTCAGCAGCCTCACCGACGACGCACTCCAGCAGGGCTCCCTCAGCGCCTTCTGGGGCCCGGCCGCGAAGTGGCTCGCCCTCGCGGTGTGCGGCGCCGTCGTCGGCTACCTCGGCAACTCACTGGCCGCGTGGACGGCGGAGCGCTTCGTGATGCGTCTGCGCGCCCGCGTCTTCGCGCACGTACAGACGCTGCCGCCGCACTTCTTCCAGCGGCACCGGCAGGGCGACCTGGTGGAACGGCTGACCGGCGACGTGGAGGCGATCGAGCGGATGGCCGTCTCCGGTGTCGTGGAGACCGTCGCCGCGCTCTTCAGCGCCCTCTTCTACGCGGCGGCAGCGCTCTGGCTCCGCTGGGACCTGGCCCTGGTCACCTTCGCGCTGGCGCCCCTTTTCTGGCTGGCGGCCAAGCGGTTCTCCGGGCGGCTCAAGGCCGTCTCGCGCAGGGAGCGGGAGGCGGACGGCGCGATCACCTCCGTCGTCGAGGAGTCGCTGGGCAACGTGCTGCTCACGCAGGCGTACAACCGGCAGGCGGCGGAGGAGAAGCGGCTGCGGCGCGAGGCGCGCCGCTGGATGCGCGCCACCGTCTCCAGCGCGCGGATGAACGAGCTGTACGAGCAGCTCGTCGAGGTCATCGAGACCGTGTGCGTGCTCGCCGTCATCGGCCTGGGCGCGTGGGAGATCTCCGAGGACAGGATGACGCTCGGTCAGCTCCTCGCCTTCGCCGCCTTCATCGGCTACCTCTACCCGCCGATCCGCTCGCTCGGCCAGCTCGGCCTGACCGTCACGGCGGCGACGGCGGGCGCCGAACGCCTGCTGGAGATCCTCGACTCGTCCCCCTCGGTCACCGATCCGGCCCCCTCGCTCACCGACCCGGCCATGCGCCACCCGTCGGCCGCCACCGCCCCGTACCGCCGCGCCCACGGCGTCGTCGAGTTGCGCGACGTCGGCTTCCGCTACCCGGACGCCGACCGGGACGCGCTCACCGGCGTCTCCCTCACCGCCGCACCCGGCGAACTGCTCGTCATCACGGGACCCAGCGGCGCGGGCAAGTCCACGGTGTCGCAACTCCTGCCGCGGCTCTACGACCCCCACTCGGGCTCCGTACGGCTCGACGGCGCACCCCTGGACACCCTGTCGCTGGCCTGGGTGCGCGAGAACATCACTCTGCTGCCGCAGCGCACCCTCGTCCTGCACGACACCATCGCGGGGAACATCGCGTGCGGCCGTCCCGGCGCCACCGAGGAGGAGGTGGTGCGTGCGGCGCGGGCCGCCGACGCGCACGACTTCGTCATGGCGCTTCCCGACGGCTACGGCACCCGTATCGACCCGCACACCGCGCGGCTCTCCGGCGGCCAGTTGCAACGTGTCGCCATCGCTCGAGCCATGCTGCGCGACGCGCCCGTCCTCGTCCTGGACGAGCCCACCACCGGGCTCGACGCGCTCGCGGCGCGACGTGTCATCAAGCCGCTGCGGCGCCTCATGGAGGGGCGGACCACCATCGTCATCACCCATGACCTGGGCCTGGCGCCCGACGCCGACCGCATCCTCGTCCTCGACCACGGCCGGGTCACCGAGAGCGGCACCCACGCCCAGCTCCTGGCACGCGACGGCACCTATGCGCGCCTGCGCGACTCGCAGCACGCACCCGCGCCCCTTGCCGCCACCCTCACCCCGCACCCGTGACACACGTGTGCCCCCTCCCACCGGACGGCGGGGGAGGGGACACACGGGGAACGGGGTGAGCGTCAGCGGTTGACGCAGGTGTTGCCCGCGGACGGGTTGAGAAGCCCGATCACGTTGATGCTGTTACCGCAGACGTTGGCACCGATGTGGATCGGCACCTGCACGGCGTTGCCGGACAGGACACCCGGCGAGTGCTTCACGCGCGCCCAGGCGTCCGCGTCGGCGGAGGCGGCACCGGCACCGCCCAGAATCCCGGCGGCAGCGAGGGCGCTGGCCGCGATCACGGTACGGATCCGCATGTTCTCTCCCATCGTGGGGTTGGGCTGACGTCCTGCATCAGAACCCGGCGGCGGAGTCCCGACGGGGCATTGGTCCGGCCGTGGGCGTGGCCGCACAGCCCCTGTCGGCCCCCTCCGTGACGCCCCGCGCTCCGATGGAGCAACGGTGTTTAGGAGAGGGGGACGCGGTGGTACTGGGGCCGGGTGATAGCTCACATCAGTTTGCGGGTGGACGGTGCGGACCGGTCGCTGACCGTCGACACACGTACCACGCTGCTCGACGCGCTCAGGGAACGGCTCGCGGTCACCTCACCGAAGAAGGGGTGCGACCACGGCCAGTGCGGCTCGTGCACCGTCCTGCTGGACGGCAGGCGGGTGGTCAGTTGTCTGGCACTCGCCGTCGCACACGACGGCGCGGAGGTGACCACGGCCGCCGGACTCGTCGACGGGGACGGCGAGCCGCACCCCGTGCAGCGCGCCTTCCTCGACCACGACGGCTACCAGTGCGGTTACTGCACCCCGGGCCAGATCTGCTCCGCCGTCGGCGCGCTGGAGGAGGCCGCTGCCGGACACCCCAGCCACGCGACGCCCGCCGGGGACCTGGCAGCGGAAGGCCCCCGCGCCCTGGACGACGAGGAGATCCGCGAGCGCATGAGCGGCAACCTGTGCCGCTGCGGTGCCTACGTCAACATCGTCGCGGCTGTCAGGGAGGTGGCGGACCGGTGATCCCCTTCGAGTACAGCAGGGCGACGGACCCCCACGCCGCCGTCGCCGCCGTCAGGGAACGCGCCGACGCCGTCTTCCTCGCGGGCGGCACCAACCTCGTCGACCACATGAAGCTGGGTGTGGCCGGTCCTGGCATGCTCGTCGACGTGTCGCGGCTGCCGTTGGACCGCGTCGAGGAGCTGCCCGACGGCGGGCTGCGCGTCGGCGCGACCGTACGCAACAGCGACCTGGCGGCGCACCCGCTCGTACGGCGGCGCTACCCCGTACTCTCGCAGGCACTGCTCGCGGGCGCCTCCGGGCAGCTGCGCAACGCGGCGACCACGGCGGGCAACCTGTTGCAGCGCACCCGGTGCGACTACTTCCAGGACGTCAC
Source organism: Streptomyces daliensis (assembly GCF_054782395.1). Classification (NCBI taxonomy): domain Bacteria; kingdom Bacillati; phylum Actinomycetota; class Actinomycetes; order Kitasatosporales; family Streptomycetaceae; genus Streptomyces; species Streptomyces daliensis. The sequence goes on from NZ_BAAGSO010000106.1 coordinate 374,851, forward strand.
CACGCCCTGCAACAAGCGCGAGCCCGGCTCCGGCTGTTCCGCGCTCACGGGGCACAGCCGCAACCATGCCATCCTCGGCGCCTCGGAGCTGTGCGTGGCGGTCCACCCCTCCGACATGGCGGTGGCCATGGCCGCGCTCGACGCCACCGTCGTCGTACTCGGCGCGGACGGCGAGCGCCGCATCTCGCTGGCGGACTTCCACCGGCTGCCCGGCGACGCGCCGGAGCGGGACACGGTGCTCGGGCACGGCGAACTGATCACGGCGGTGGAACTGCCGCCACTGCCGTACGCGGCGGCGCACTCCGCCTACCGGAAGGTGCGCGAGCGGGCCTCGTTCGCCTTCGCGCTGGTCTCCGTGGCCGCCGCGCTCGACATCGACCGCGAGGTCGCGGGCGCTGACGGGATCGGAACGGTACGGGACGTGCGGATCGCGCTGGGCGGCGTCGCGCACAAGCCGTGGCGCGCCACCCGCGCCGAGGAGGCGCTGCGCGGGACCAGGCCCACGGAGGAGAGCTTCCGGCGAGCGGCCGACGCCGAACTGGCGGCGGCGCGCCCGCTGGCGGACAACGGGTTCAAGGACCGGATGGCACGCAACACGATGGTGTCCGTGCTGCGCGGACTGGCCATGGAAGGCGGCTCTGGCATGGAGGAGCGAGCATGACCAGCACCGGCATCGGCACGGGTACGGGCATCGGCACGGGTGCCGGCACCGGCGTCAGCACCGGCGCCGCGAGCCCGGAGGCCGGGGCCGCCGTCGGCGCGCCGCTGAGGCGGCGCGAGGGCCGCGCGAAGGTGACGGGCACGGCTCCGTACGCCTTCGAGCACCCCGTCGAAGGACCGGCCTACGCGCACGCGCTCCAGTCCACCGTCGCGCGCGGGCGGGTGACGTCGGTGGACAGCGCGGCGGCCGAGGCGCTCGACGGCGTCGTGGCCGTGCTCACCCACCTCAACGCGGCCCGGCTCGCCGACTCCCAGGATCGGGAGCTGGCCATCCTCCAGTCGGACGAGGTCCACTTCCGCGGCCAGCTCATCGGCGCCGTGGTCGCCGACACCCCCGAGACCGCCAGGCACGCCGCCTCCCTCGTACGGGTCGGCTACGAACAGTGGCCCCACTCGACCGAGATGCGCGCCGACGACCCCGGCCTCTACACACCCGACCAGGTCAACCCCGCCTTCGACACGGAGAGCGACGCGGGCGACCTGGCGGCGGCCCTGGCCACGGCCGCTGTCACCGTCGACGCGACGTACTCCACGCCCATGGAGCACAACAACCCGATGGAGCCGCACGCCAGCATCGCCGTGTGGGACACGGGCGAGGGGGAGGCCGGGGCCGGGGTCGGAGACGGGGACGGGGCGCGGCTGACGCTCTACGACTCCACCCAGGCGGCGCACGGCGTCCGTCAGACCCTCGCCCCCGTCCTCGGCCTCCCCGCGGAGCGGGTGCGGGTCATCTCCCCGCACGTGGGCGGCGGCTTCGGCTCCAAGGGCATGCCGCACGCGCACAACGTGCTGGCGGCGCTGGCGGCCCGGTGCGTGCCAGGCAGGCCCGTCAAGCTCGCGCTCACCCGGCAGCAGATGTTCTCCCTCGTCGGCTACCGCACCCCCACCCTCCAGCGGCTCCGGCTCGGCGCCGACCGGGACGGGCGGCTGACGGCGCTGTGCCACGAGGTGGTCGAACAGACCTCGCGCATCAAGGAGTTCGCCGAGCAGACGGCGGTGGCCTCGCGGCTGATGTACGCGACGGACAACCGCCGCACCAGCCACCGCCTCGCGGCACTCGACGTCCCCGTCCCCTCGTGGATGCGAGCCCCTGGCGAGGCGCCCGGCATGTTCGCGGCCGAGGTCGCCATGGACGAACTCGCCCACGCCTGCGGACTCGACCCGGTCGAGCTGCGCGTGCTCAACGAGCCGGAGACCGAGCCGGGTTCGGGCAAGCCCTTCTCGTCCCGGCACCTCGTCGAGTGCCTGCGCACGGGTGCCGAGCGCTTCGGCTGGGGCGACCGGCGCGCGGAGGCGGGGACGCGGCGGGAGGGCGACTGGCTCGTGGGCCTCGGCGTCGCCAGCGCCACCTACCCCGGCTACGCCAACGCGGGCTCCGAGGCCGAGATCGAGCACACGGGCGGCGGCCGGTACGTCGTCCGCATCGGCGCCGCCGACATCGGCACCGGCGCCTGGACCGTGCTCGCGCAGATCGCCGCCGACGCGCTCGGTGTCGCCGTGGACGACGTGCGCACCGAACTGGGCGACACCTCGCTGCCCACCGCGACCGTCGCGGGCGGCTCCTCGGGCACCACGTCCTGGGGCTCGACGATCGTCGGCGCCGCGAAGGCGTTCCGCGAACAGCACGGCACAGAACCGGCCGAGGGCGCCCGTGCCCGCGCCGGGATGCCCGAGAACCCGGAGCGTGAGGGCTACGCCGTGCACTCCTTCGGCGCCCACTTCGCGGAGGTGCGGGTGCACGCGGACACGGGAGAGGTGCGGGTCCCGCGCATGCTCGGCGTCTTCTCGGCCGGGCGGATCGTCAACCCCGTGCTGGCACGCTCCCAGTTCCTCGGCGGCATGGTGATGGGGCTGTCGATGGCACTGCACGAGGCGAGCGTGGTGGACCACGCCTTCGGGCACGTCGTCAACCACGACTTCGCGGGCTACCACATCGCCAGCAACGCCGACGTCGGCGACCTCGACGCGATCTGGCTCGACGAGGAGGACCCCCGCTCCAACCCCATGGGCTCACGGGGCATCGGCGAGATCGGCATCGTCGGCTCGCCCGCCGCCATCGCCAACGCGGTCCACAACGCGACGGCGATCCGCGTCCGCGACCTGCCCATCACCCCGGACAAGCTGCTGCGCTGAACACCTGCCAGTGCGGCGGCGGGCGCGCGGCGGCGGGCGCGTCACGCCGCCGCGCGGATATCGCGTTGCGCGGGCCGGGGACACGTGCGAGGTTGCCGGGATGATCGACGCTGAGCTGACCGGCCGCACCGTCCTCGTCACCGGCGCCGACGGCGGCATCGGCGCGGCCGTCGCCACCGGGTTCGCGGCGCAAGGCGCCCGGATCGCGCTGCACTGCCTCACCGGCGAGAAGCCGCTCCCCGACGGCGTCACCCGCGAGCACAGCGCGGGGGACAGGGAGCGCGCCGAGCGGCTGGCGCGGTGGCTGACGGAACACGGTGGCGCCGAGGCCGCGCACGTCGTGACAGGCGACCTCTCGCTGCCCGGCGCGGCCACCGGGCTGTTCGACGCGGCCGAGGCGGCGCTCGGGCCCGTGAGCGTCGTGGTGAACAACGCCGCGCACTGCGAGTCCCCCGACGACACCCTCTCCCTCACCCACGACGGGCTGCACCGCACATACGCCGTCAACGTCTTCGCGCCCGCGCTGCTCACGGCCGAACTGGCCCGTCGCCGACGGGAGTTGAGCGCCGCAGATGCGAGTGCGCGGGACGCCGCCGTCGTCGGCATCTCCACCGACGCGGCCCGCGCCTTCCCGGGCCAGGTGGGATACGGCACCTCGAAGGCGGCACTGGAGGCGTTCACCCGTGCAGCGGCCATCGAACTCGGCCCGCTCGGCATCCGCGTCAACGCGGTGGCACCCGGGCCCGTGCAGACGGGCTGGATGCCGGAATCCCTCGTGCGCGAGGTGACCCCCGCCATCCCGCTGCGCCGGGTCGGGGAGCCCCGCGACATCGCGGACGCCGTCGTCTTCCTCGCCTCGGCCCAGGCGCGCTGGATCACGGGCCAGGTGCTCCAGGCCGCCGGGGGCCACGCGCTGTGACCGTCGCCGCGGGCACGGAGCACCGGCCCGTGCTCTGACGTATCGTCAATCGAAGGCGCCGCTGTAGGCGTTGAGCGCGGGTTGGCCGCCCAGGTGTGCGTAGAGCACCTGGGAGTCACGGGGGATGTCACCGCCGCGTACGAGGTCGATGAGCCCCGCCATGGACTTGCCCTCGTACACCGGGTCCAGGATCACGCCCTCCAGGCTGCCCGTGAGCCGGATGGCGTCGAGGGTGGAGGCGACGGGAACGCCGTAGCGGTCCCCGGCCCACCCCTCCAGCAGGACGATCTCCTCGTCCCGCAACTCCCGTCCCAGGCCGATCCGTTCGGCCGTCCCACGGGCGATCTTCTCGACCTGGGCGCGGGTCTCCGCCGCCTTCGCCGAGGCGTCGATGCCCAGGACCCGACGGGGCCGCTCCTGCGCGGCGAAGCCCGCGATCATCCCCGCGAGGGTGCTGCCGGTGACGCCGCAGACCACCACCGTGTCGAAGAAGACGCCCAACTCCCGCTCCTGGGCTTGGACTTCCTCGGCCCAGCGGGCGAATCCGAGCCCGCCCAGCGGGTGGTCCGAGGCCCCGGCGGGAATGGCGTACGGGGTGCCGCCCGCCTCCCGCACGTCCTCCAGGGCCCGGTTCCAGCTCTCTTTGAAGCCGATGCCGAAGCCCGCCTGCACCAGCTCCACCCTGGCGCCCATGATCCGCGAGAGCAGGATGTTGCCGACCTTGTCGTTGACGGGGTCGGGCCAGTCCACCCAGCTCTCCTGGACGAGCACGGCCTTCAGACCCAGCTTGGCGGCCACGGCGGCGACCTGACGGGTGTGGTTGGACTGCACTCCGCCGATGCTGACGAGCGTGTCGGCGCCCTGCCGCAGTGCGTCGGGCACCAGATACTCCAGCTTGCGGGTCTTGTTGCCCCCGAACGCCAGGCCGCTGTTGCAGTCCTCCCGCTTGGCCCATATCCGCGCCCCGCCGAGATGACTGCTGAGCCGGTCCAGCGGATGCACCGGACTGGGCCCGAACAGCAGGGGGTAGCGGTCGAAGTCGTCCAGGGACATGGGGCCTCCTCTTTCTCGATGACGGCGGTGACGGTGAGGGCGCCGCCTCCGGTCCAGCTTGCAAGGTGCGGACACCTACCGGCGCCGGGGGATCCGTCCCATCGCCGCGTACATGTTGACGTCCGTGTCGACGATGGCGGGCTCTTCCGAGGAGTCCGCTCGTCCCTTGACGATGGCCGGGCCCATTTCCGGATGCCACCGGTGCATGGGCACCACCCCCGGCTCCAGCAGTGTGAGCCCCGCCCCGGTCATGAGCCGGGCCACCTCGTCCCGGCTCCGCAGGAACATCGGGGTTCCGCGGCGGGTGTACTCCTCCGCCATCGCCGTGACCTCGTCCGGCGTGATGTCGGCCGTCGCGGTCGTGAGCGCCACATAGCTGCCTGCGGGCAGCCCACGCGCGAGTCCGGCCATCAGCGAGGCCGCGTCCTCCACGAACTGGAGCATGGCGATGACCGTGACGCCGACCGGCCGTGACAGGTCCAGCGTGGTCCGCAGCTCCGCCGAGTCCAGCACCGCCGACGGGTTCCGCATGTCGGCGTCGAGGTAGGCCGTCCGGCCCTCCGGCGTGCTGGTCAGCAGCGCGCGGGCCCGCGCGAGCACGATCGGATCGTTGTCCACGTACACCACCCGCGACGTCGGGTCCACGGACTGCGCGATCTCGTGCGGGGTGGGTGAGGTGGGTATTCCGGTCCCGATGTCGAGGAACTGGCGGACACCCGCCTCCGCCGCCAGCCACCGCACCATCCGGTGCATGGTCGCCCGGTTGATCCGCATGCTCACCGGCAGCCGGGGCCACGCCCGCACCAGGGCCCGCGCGGCATCCTCGTCGACCGGGTAGTTGTCCTTTCCGCCCAGGATGAAGTCGTAGACCCGGGCGGAATGCGCATGGGTCGTGTCGATCTCTTCGCTCGGTTCCTCGGACATTCCAGGCCCTCCGTAATGATCTTGACCGCTCACTCCGACGCTGATCGGCCGTGCTCACCCACTGCCTCCGGAACCAGTCGGCAAACGTCCCGCCTCCGGACCGCCTCCGGACCGCCTGCGGACCGCCGCACCGGGCGGGCGGGGGAGAAAAGCGGCCAACTCGCGGAGGCCCGGGTTCCGGGCATTGCCGCCCGGTGGGACCGCGCCTACGTTGGGAGCGCTCCCAAACCGCCCTGGCCCATGCCGGGCCACGGTGGACAGCGGGAGAGGCATTCCTCACGTCGTAGTCCGGCGCACTTCCCACCGTCTGGCGTGCACCGGCGCGTACATGACTCCACCCTCGGCAGGGGGCCATTGCCGTCGATGCGCGTCTTCCTATGGAGGTCCCCACATGCGCATTCACCGACATCGGCCCCGGGCGTGGGCAGCCGCGGTCTTCGTGGCCGTGGCGAGCCTGAGCGCCACCACCCTCAGCACACAGGCAGGGCGCCACCGGAAGCCCCGGCGCCGCCGCACACCTCGCCCCTGCCGGGGAGGACGACGGTGCCGACTGCGTCGTGCCCGACCCGGGCTCCCTGACGTCCGACTCCCGGCTCCCCGACCCCTTCACGAAGATCGACGGGACGCGCGTCTCCACCAAGTCCGACTGGCGGTGCCGACGGGCGGAGATCAAGAAGCTGGCGGAGCGCTACGTCTACGGCGAGAAGCACACGAAGCCCGCGACGGTCACGGGTTCGGTCTCGAACTCCAGCATCACGGTGAACGTGTCGGATCAGGGAAGGAACGCCAGCTTCTCGGCGGGGGTCCAACTGCCGAGTGGCTCGGGCCCGTTCCCTGCCGTCGTCGTCCTGGGCGGGTTCGGCGCGGACACCGCCACCATCAAGGCGTCCGGTGCCGCCGTCATCACCTTCGACCCGCTCGCTGTCGGCCGGGAGGGCACACCGCGCAGCAACAAGCAGGGCGCCTTCTACAGCCTCTACGGTTCATCGAGCCCCACCGGGCTGCTCATGGCCTGGGCGTGGGGAGTGAGCCGGATCATCGACGTCATCGAGCAGTCGAACGGCAGCATCCTCCAGGCGGACGGGATGGGCGTCACGGGATGCTCGCGCTACGGGAAGGGCGCCTTCACGGCCGGCGCCTTCGACCAGCGGATCGCCCTGACCATGCCGATCGAGTCGGGTACGGCGGGTGCTCCCATCCTCCGCGGGGTCGCGGGGGAGAGCGGTGCGCAGCCGCTCAGCAGCGCCTACTCGGAACAGCCGTGGACGGGTGACGCGTTCGGCTCGTTCACGGGCAACCCGGCCACGCTGCCGGTCGACACGCACGAGATCGCGGCCATGGTCGCGCCGCGCGGGCTGTTGATCATGGAGAACCCGCACATCGACTGGCTGGGCGCGAAGTCGGGAAGCGTGGCGGCACTGGGTGCGGCGGAGGTCTACAAGGCGCTCGGCGCGGGGAGCAACATCTCCTACTGGTCCGACGTCCAGGACGGTAACCACTGCGCTTCCAGATCCGAGTGGCGGACCCCGCTCCAGCAGCACATCCAGAAGTTCCTGCGGAAGACGGGCAACGAACCCGGCGTGTTCAGGGTCTCGGGCAAGAAGTCCGGCAACCTGTCCGAATGGAGGAACTGGCAGACCCCGGTACTCACCGATTAGGCGGTTCCCGCTGGCTCTTGGCGGTCCGGGCGGGGCCGGGCAGGTCCCGTACCCGCCCGGACCGTCCCGTCGGAAACCTGGGGAAACCTAGGCGGACGCCGCCGAGCCGTCATCTGCCATGTTCTGCCCTCCCCTGTCCGGAGGACGCCAGGCGGAGCGGCCTTGACGGGCCCAACTGCGCGCCTGCATCCCGTAGATGGGCGAATCGAGCCAGTACGCGTCGGTCAACTGGGCGAAGTGCTGTTCAGGGACGTGGAGAGGTTGCTCGTCGCGAGAACGGGCCGGTGCGTTGTCCATGACCTGAGCAAACGGCGCCCAGGAGAGCGGGACACCCGTGGCCAGGGGGTTTCACCGTACGGCAGTGTGTTCGGTCGCCCCGCGCCTCACCTCATCCTTCCGGGTGCTTCGGCGCGAGCGCGGCCCGTACGGCCTCCAGCGGGTGTATCGCGCCGCGCCCGGTGCCGTGGGCGATCTGCTGGCGGCAGGACGTGCCGGTCGCGACGACCACCGTCTCGGCGTCCGCCGCCTTCACCGCGGGGAACAGCCGGTCCTCGCCGACGGTCATGGACAGCTCGTAGTGCTCCGCCTCGTAGCCGAAGGAACCGGCCATGCCGCAGCAGCCCGCGTCCAGCTCCCGCACCCGCGCGCCGGGGATGCGCCGCAGCAGGGCGACCGTCGCGGCCGTGCCGACCTCCGCCTTCTGGTGGCAGTGGCCGTGGTAGAGCAGCTCGCGCCCCGAGGGCCAGGCGTCCTCGCTCAGCCGCAGCCTGCCGTCGTCGACGGCCTCCAGGATCAGCTCCTCCGCCTGCCGCACCCGCCCGGCCAGGTCCCGCACGGTGGCCTCCTCGGGCAGCAGCCGCACATGCTCGTCCTTGAGCGTCATCAGACAGGACGGCTCGCACCCGGTGACGGGCGAGCCGGGCGGCGCGGCCGAGGAGACGGCGCGCGCGAGGCCGCGCGCCGCGCTCTTCGCGTCCTCCAGCAGCCCCTTCGAGAGCGCCGCGCGCCCGCAGCAGCCGCCGGATTCCAGCCGTACGTCCCAGCCAGCGCGCTCCAGCAGCTCGATCGCGGCGCGGCCGACGCCCGGCTCGGTGTAGGAGGTGAACGAGTCGGCGAGGAAGACCAGCGTGCCCTGGCGCTTGCGGGCCGTGGCATCGCTGCCGACGCGCCGACGGGTGCGGAACCAGCGCACAAGGTTGCGCCGGACGAAGCGGGGCAGCGGGCGCCGCGCGCTCACGCCCACGGTGCGGTCGGCCAGGAGCCGCAGGGGGCGCAGCCCCGACAGCAGGTTGGCGACCGGTGCCGTGGCCGAGCCCATGCGGTTGAGCCGTCGGATCGCGCCGAAGATCCGGGAGCGCAGCGGCACCCCGCGCTCCTCGTGCCGGTGCGCGAGGGCCTCGGCCTTCAGCGTCGCCATGTCGACACCGAGCGGGCACTCGCTGGCGCACGCCTTGCACATCAGGCACAGGTCCAGCACCTCGTGCAGCCGGTCGCCGCCCAGCGCCGCGTGCGGGTCGGGCGAGGACAGCGCCTGGACGAGGGCGCCCGCGCGGCCACGGGTGGAGTCCTCCTCGTTGCGGGTGGCCATGTAGGAGGGGCACATGACGCCCGCGTCCGTCTTGCGGCACAGCCCGATGTTCATGCACCGGTCGGCCGCCGCGCGCATGGCGCCTCCGCCGTTCCCGCTGTCCCCGCCGCCCCCGCTCGCGCCTCCCGGCCCGATCACCTCGAAGTCCAGATGGGTGCGGAGTGGCGCCGGGGGCGTCAGCGTGGCGTCCCGCAGATGCTCCGTCATCGCGGGCGCGTCCACGATCTTGCCGGGGTTCATCCGGTCCTCCGGGTCGAAGACCCGCTTGACCTGGCGCATCGCCTCGTACAGCTCGGGCCCGAAGATCTCCCGGTTGAACTCGCTGCGGGCGAGCCCGTCGCCGTGCTCGCTGGAGTTCACCCCGCCGAACTCCGCGACCAGCTCCTTGACCTCCTCGGCGACAGCCCGCATCGTCTCCACCTGGCCGGGGTCCGCGACGTCCACGAACGGGCGGATGTGCAGACAGCCCACCGAGCAGTGCCCGTAGAAGCCCGCCTCCAGACCGTGCCGGTCCAGCACGCCCTTGAACCGCTCGGTGTACGCGGCGAGGTCGGCCGGAGCGACGGCCGTGTCCTCGACGAAGGCCAGCGGGCGCCGCGTGCCCTCGCTGGCCGCCATCAGCAGCCCCAGGCTCGACTTGCGCACCTTCAGCAGCGCGGACTGCTCGGCGGGCGTGACGGCCTTGAGCGTGTGATAGCCGTGCCCGTGCCGCCGCCACAGCGCGGTGAGCCGCTCCAGCTTCCCCGTCAGCTCCCGCTCGTCCTCGTCGCCCCCGGTGAAGCTGACGAACAGCAGCGCGCCGGGGTCGCCCGTGAGAATGGTGCCGAGTGAGGCGTACTCCAGGCGCTGCCGGGAGAGTTCGAGGATCGTACGGTCCATCAGCTCGACGGCCGACGGGTCGCAGGCGAGCGCGTCCTCGGTCGCGGCGATGGCGGCGGGCACCGAGGTGAAGTGGCCGACGGCGATGACGGTACGGCTCGGCCGTGGCACCAGACCGACCAGCGCGCTCGCCACCGTCACGAGGGTGCCCTCGGAGCCGACGACGAACGTGGCGGGGTCGAAGGGCACACCGTCCTGGCCCGGCGCCGGAAGCCGGTCGAGCCGGTAGCCGCAGGCGCGACGGGTATGTGCGGGGAAGCCCGTGGCGATGGCGTCGGCGAACGTGGCCGCGATGGCGGGCAGTTCGCGGTGGATGCGGCCCTCCAGGGTGGCGGCCGAGGCCCGTCGCGCACGCGCTGCCTCGTCGAGCGGGGCGAGGTGGGCCGGGGTGCCGTCGGAGAGGACGACGTCGAGGGCGCGGACGTGGTCGATGGTCATGCCGTAGCGCACGGAGCCGCTGCCGGCCGAGTTGTTGCCGATCATCCCGCCCAGCGTGGCCCGGTTGCTGGTGGAGGTGTCGGGGCCGAACATCAGCCCGTGCGCCGCGGCCTCGCGGTTGAGCTGGTCCTGCACGACGCCCGCCTCGACGTGCGCGGTGCGCGCCTCGGGGTCGATGTCCAGCACGCGCCGCATGTGCCGCGACAGGTCCAGCACGAGCCCCGGACCCACGGTCTGCCCGGCGAGGCTGGTGCCGGCGCCGCGCGGCAGCACGGGCACACCGTGCTCGGCCGCCGCGCGCACGGCGGCCGTGATGTCGCCGGTGTGCCGGGGGAAGACCACCCCGAGCGGGGTGATCGCGTACATGCTGGCGTCGCGGGAGAACAGTTGCCGGGTCACGTCGTCGAAGGCGGTGTCGCCGTCGAGTTCGCGGCTCAGCGTGGCGTCGAGGGCCCGCCGGGTCTCCTCGCGGGCGGCGTCGATGCCGGTACGGGGGGTGTGCGTGGTCAAGGATCCGCTCCAGGGTCTCGGGGCACGCGACGGGGACGGCGCGGTACGGCGCCGTAGCGCTAAGGAGACAGGGGGGCTCAGCGCTCCCCGAGGACGTCGAGGGCCGCTTCGAGACCGCCGGAGGCGACCGGCACCCCGGCGAGCCGCAGCCCCATCTGGACCCCCGACAAGGTGCCCGCGAGGGCGAGTTCGCCGAGCTGTCCGAGGTGGCCGATGCGGAAGACGCGCCCCGCGAGCTTGCCGAGGCCCGTGCCGAGCGACATGTCGAACCGCTCCAGCACCACCTTGCGCACCGCGTCCGCGTCGTGCTCGGGCGGCAGCAGGACGCCGGTCAGGGTCGCGGAGTGCTCGCGCTCGTCGGCGCACACCACCTCAAGACCCCAGCCCCGCACCGCCGCACGGGTCGCCGCCGCCAGCTTCTGATGCCGCGCGAACACGGCGGGCAGGCCCTCCGCCGTCAGCAACCGCAGGGCCTCTTCCAGCCCGTACAGCAGATTCGTGGCCGGTGTGTACGGGAAGAAGCCACGCTCGTTGGCCTCGAGGACCGGCCGCCAGTCCCAGTAGGCGCGCGGCGAGCGCGCGGTGCGCGACGCCTCCAGCGCCTTGTCGCTCACGGCGTTGAAGCCCAGGCCCGGGGGCAGCATCAGGCCCTTCTGCGAGCCCGCGACGGTGACGTCGACGCCCCACTCCTCGTGCCGGTAGTCGATGGAGCCCAGCGAGGACACCGTGTCGACGAGCAGCAGCGCGGGGTGCCCCGCCTCGTCGAGTGCGCGCCGGATCTCGGGGATCCTGCTGGTCACGCCCGTGGATGTCTCGTTGTGGACCACGCACACGGCCTTGATGCGGTGCTCCGTGTCGGCGGCGAGACGGGCCGCCGCCTCCTCGGGGGACGCGCCGTGGCGCCAGTCGCCGGGGACGGTCTCGGGGTCCAGACCCAGTTGCTCCGCCATGGACTGCCACAGCGTCGAGAAGTGCCCCGTCTCGAAGCACAGCACCCGGTCGCCCGGCGACAGGGTGTTCAGCAGCGCGGCCTCCCAGGCGCCGGTCCCGGATGACGGATAGATCAGCACCGGGCCCGAGGTGCCGAACACGGGCTTGAGCGCGTCGAGGAGACGGTGCGTCAGCTCGGCGAACTCGGGCCCTCGGTGGTCGATGGTCGGTGCGGCCATGGCGCGCAGCACCGGGTCGGGGACGTTCGTCGGTCCGGGTATCTGGAGGAAGTGACGTCCAGGGCGAACACTCACGTGGGCCAACTCCCGTCGTCTATTGTGCCGTTAGACGGCACAGTGTTTCTTGAGATGGCACGAGTGAGCGTAGAAGCACCGCTCGGAAGGAGTCAACGATGCGGAACGTACTGAACGCGCTCCGGGCGCTGGAGGAGATCGCGACCCGGCAGCCCATCGGCGTCGGCGAACTGGCGCGGGCCATGGACCTGCCCAAGAGCACGCTCCAGCGCACCCTGCACACCCTCCGCGAGGCCGGATGGATACGCCCGGCCGACGGCGCCGGCACCCGCTGGGTGATCACCGGCAGGGCGCTCTACGTGGGCCGCCGCGCCACCGGTGACCTGGGGCTCCGGGACGCGGCCGTGCCCGTGATGGAGCAACTGCGGCGCGACACGGGCGAGACCGTCCACCTGACCGTGCCGGAGGGGGACGCGGCGGTGCTGGTGGAGCGGCTGGAGACCGCGCAGCCCGTCCGCATCGTGCTCCCCCTCGGCACCCGGCTGCCGCTGCACGCCTCCGCCAACGGCAAGGCGTATCTCGCGGCGCTGCCCGTCGAGCGGGCCGGGCAACTCCTGGACGCGGCGCTGTCCGAACTGCCCGGCTACACCGGCACCACCATCACCAGCCGCTCAGGGCTGCTGGACGAACTGGCGGCAGTCCGCGAGCGCGGCTGGTCCGACAACAGGGGCGAGTGGCGCGCCGACGTGTGCGCCGTCGCGGCGCCGGTGCGGGACGCGTCGGGAGCGCCCGTCGCGAGCCTGAGCGTCAACGTCCCCGCGAGCCGGATGACGCCCGAGGCACGCTCCGCGCACGGCCCACGGGTGCGGGACGCTGCGCGGCAGCTCAGCGGCGTGCTGGGCCATGTCGAGGACTGATGCATCGTCATGAAATGTCCCTCGCGGGGGCGTTGGGCTCGGGCGCACGGGCCGGTGGCGGTCGATTGTCAGCCCCCTTGACGAAGCCCAACGGTGCTTCCACACTCGCCCGGAGCGGAAGCCGGATTCCGCCATGGCACATCCGGATGTGCGCGTGACCCGGCTCCGCCCTTTCCCACGTGATGTCACGACCGCAGCTCACGTCCTTCCACCGAAGGTGAGGGAGCACTGTGTCGGAACACCTCATAGCCATCGCTGCCCTGGTGCTCGTCTTTCTCCTCGCGACGGTCTTCTCCGCGCATATGGGAGTGCTCGCTCTCGTCGCGGCATTCGTCATCGGAACGGCCGTTGCCGGAGAATCCGCCGACGATATTTTCGGGGGTTTTCCCGGCGACCTCTTCGTCGTTCTGGTCGGGGTGACCTACCTCTTCGCGCTCGCCAAGAACAACGGCACGGTCGACTGGCTGCTGCACGTCACCATCCGTGCCGTCGGCGGCCGGATCGCCCTGATCCCCTGGGTCATGTTCGTCATCACCGCGCTGCTCACGGCGTCGGGAGCCGTCGTGCCGGCGGCCGTCGGCATCATCGCGCCCGTCGCCCTCGGATTCGCGCTGCGGCACCGTATCAATCCGCTGATGATGGGCCTTCTCGTCATCAACGGGGCTGCGGCGGGCGGATTCTCGCCGATCAGCGTCTACGGCACCATCACGAACGGCGTCGTCTCCCGGAACGACCTTCCGGTGAATCCGCCCGTACTCTTTCTGTGCACGTTCCTCTTCAACGCCCTGCTGTGCGTCGCGGTGTTCTTCCTCTTCGGCGGAAAGGAACTCGTGGGGCGCCGCATTCCCGTCGAAGGACATTCCGCCGACGGGGAGGAAAAGCCGGAGGGCGACGGCGTGTCCGGCACCGAGGGATCGGGCGGTGCGGGCGGCGCGGGTGGCGGAAGCAGTGCGGGGGCCGGTGGTGGTGGCGCGGCCGTGGCGATCGAGCCACGCGCTTCGCGCGCCGGACCGGACAGCGGCGCCGACGTCGCCCTGGACCCCGTGCGTGTGCTGACGCTGGTGGGCCTGGCCTGCGTGATCGCCGGGTCCGTCCTCTTCGACCTCGACGTCGGGATGATGGCGCTGTCCGTCTCGGCCGTGCTCGCCCTCGTCGCACCCGCCTCCGCGAAGGGCGCCCTGGACCAGTGCGCGTGGACCACGGTGCTGCTGGTGTGCGGCATCGTCACCTTCGTCAGCCTCATGGAACGCATGGGCACGATCGAGTGGCTCGGCGACGGCGTCGCGGGCATCGACGCGCCGCTGCTGGGCGCCCTGCTCATCTGCCTCATCGGCGCCGTCGTCTCCGCTTTCGCCTCCACGACGGGCATCCTCGGCGCCCTCATCCCGCTCGCCGTCCCCTTCCTCCACGACGGACACGTCAGCACCCTCGGCATGGTCATCGCCCTGGCGCTCTCGTCCTCGGTCGTGGACTCCTCGCCGTTCTCCACCAGCGGCGCGCTCGTCGTCGCCAACGCACCGCAGGAGCAGCGGCAGACCGTCTTCCGGCGCCTCATGGCCTGGGGCATGTCCATGGCCGTGGTCGCCCCGGTGCTGAGCTGGGGGGTGTTCGTGCTCCCGCTGTGAGGGGCGGGAGGGAGTGAGGGGGCGCGGGGTGACCGAAAAGCTTCGCTCTTGATCTTCGCTTGGGTTTTCTTCTCCTCAGCCGGGCAGATCCGCCCGGCACGTAGTCACAGAGCGAACGGTAAGGAGAGAACGCCACGATGGTGTTCAAGAAGCTGCTCGGAGCCCTGGGCGTGGGCGGCCCGTCCGTCGACACGGTGCTGGACGGGGGAGCGGTGCGGCCTGGCGGTCCGCTGACGGGACGCGTCCACCTGGAGGGCGGGCAGAGCGACGCCGAGATCGAGGCGATCACCCTCGAACTCGTCGCCCGCGTCGAGACCGAGGGCCCGGACGGCGAGCACGACGGCGCCCTCGTCTTCGAGCGCTTCACGGTCGGCGGCGGCTTCCGGCTGGCCGAGGGCGAGCGGCGCGAAGAGCGCTTCTCGGTCACTCTTCCGTGGGAGACGCCGGTGACCGAGCTGCACGGTCAGCCGCTGGGCGTGGTCCTCGGCGTGCGGACCGAGGTGTCCGTCGCGGGCGCGAAGGACAAGGGCGACCTCGATCCGCTGACGGTCGGCCCGCTGCCCGTCCAGGAACGGATCCTGGGCGCGTTCGGCGAGCTGGGCTTCGGCTTCGTCTCCGCCGACCTGGAGACGGGCCACATCAACGGCACAGGGCAGCGGCTCCCCTTCTACCAGGAGATCGAGCTGTCCCCGCCGGCCCACCTCGCCCACGCCGTGAACGAGATCGAGGTCACCTTCCTCGCCACCCCCGGCGGCATGGAGGTCGTCCTGGAGGCCGACAAGCGCGGCGGCCTCTTCTCCGGCGGCCACGACGCGCTCCAGCGCGTCACCGTCACCCACGAGGACGCCGACAGCACCGACTGGAACGCCGAGGCCGACGCGTGGGTGCGGCGCCTCGTCGAGTCACGCGGCGACGGGCACGCGTACGGCGACGGCCACCCGGCCCCATACCACGACGCGCACGGCGGGCACGGCGGGCACGAGGGCAGGCACCAGCGCTCGGGGCCCGGTGTGGGGACGGCGGTCGCCGCGGGCGCGGCGGGGCTGGCCGTCGGCGTGGCGGGCGGTCTGGTCGCGGCCGAGGTCGTCGACGAGATCGGTGACGCCTTCGAGGACGAGGAGAGTGAGGAAGAGGGCTGAGCACCTGATCGCTGAGCGGGGAGTCGGCCTGATCGGAACCCCGCGCACACGCGACCTGTTAACTTCTACACAGGTGTAGAAAAATGGCGGGCCCGGCACCCCGGCCGGTCCGGGCCCGCCCCTCGTAGATGGAGTGCTCATGGCCCTGTGGGATCGCATCAAGGAATCGGCGCAGACGATGCAGACCCAGCTCGACGCGAAGAAGAACGAGCTGAAGAGCGGGGGATTCCGGGACGCGAGCATGGCCATGTGCGCCCTGGTCGCGGCGGCCGACGGGAGCATCGACCCCGCGGAACGCACGAGGGTCGCCCAGCTCATCGCCGCCAACGACGTGCTCCAGAACTTCTCCGCCGACGACCTCCAGAAGCGTTTCGACGGCTATCTGGACAAGCTCGTCGCGGACTTCGACTTCGGCAAGGTCAGCATCCTCCAGGAGATCGCCAAGGTGAAGAAGAAGCCGACCGAGGCCCGCGCGGTCATCCAGATCGGCATCGTCATCGGCGGCGCCGACGGCGACTTCGACGCGACGGAGCGCGCGGTCGTGCGCGAGGCATGCTTCACCCTGGAGGTGCCGCCCGCGGAGTTCGACGTCTGACCCGCGCCACCCCGCCCGTCACCCGCCCCTGAAGGGAAGTCCGTGTTCGGAATCGGCGAAGTCGCCATCCTCATCATCGTCGCCGTCCTGGTGTTCGGCGCCAAGAAGCTGCCCGAGCTGGCCCGCTCGGCGGGGAAGTCGGCCCGCATCCTCAAGAGCGAGGTCCGGGCCATGAAGGGGGACAAGGGGCAGGACAAGGGGCCGGGCAAGGATCCCGGCGCTGAGGCGGCCGACAGGCGCACGGTCGAGGTCACGCCCGACGACGTGATCACGCGGCGCGAGGGCGGCGCAGCGGGCGGCAAGCCCTGACCGTCCCCGCGTGCGAGGGGCGGGCCACGGCCGCCACGGCCCCGCCGGAAAAGAAATTCTCCGGCGGGGCCGTTGCACGGCCGAGATGTGTGCTAGGTTGGTTTCAGTTGCAGTTTTGGTACCCATGAAACTTAGTGTGCGCCTGACGGGATGTAACCCTTTCAGGCGCATTTTTTGTGAGGTCCGGTTCGCCGGACAGGGTCATAGCGGCGACTGGAATTCCGCGAGGTGCGGTATTCCACACTGACCCTTCTTAGAGGAGATTTTTATGGCTACTGGCACTGTGAAGTGGTTCAACTCGGAAAAGGGCTTCGGCTTCATCGAGCAGGAGGGTGGCGGCGCCGACGTCTTCGCCCACTACTCGAACATCGCCGCCTCCGGCTTCCGTGAGCTGCACGAGGGCCAGAAGGTCAGCTTCGACGTCACGCAGGGCCAGAAGGGCCCGCAGGCCGAGAACATCGTCCCCGCCTGATTTCGGGACGCGCCTTATGCGGTGAGGCCCGCACCCCTCGGGGTGCGGGCCTCGCTCGCGTTTTACGGAGAAAAGGCCGCGCACGGATTCAGCCGATGGGCGAGCCGAACCACTTTTCCAGCTCGCCGCGCAGCTCGGCCTGGCCGTCACCGCCGTCCTCGCCGACCCACGCCACATGGCCGTCGGGGCGCAGCAGCACGGCGGGTGCGTCCAGTTCCTCGCTGACGTCGACGATGTGGTCGACGCGGTCGGCCCACCCGTCGGCCGAGAGGCTGCCGGTCTGGTCCAGCAGCAGTCCGCGACCGCGGTGCGTGAGCCCGTAGAGGCGTCCCCCCTCTTCGCGCTTCAGCTCCACGTCCCGCAGCCGCCGGCCGAGGAGTGCGTGGCCCTCGCCGAGGTCGTAGCGGATGCCGATCGCGGTGATCTTCTCGATCAGATGACGGTTCACCTCTTCAAAGCCCATCAGCTCCGTCACCAGCCTGCGCACCGCACGGGGTCCGGGCTCGGGGGAGAGCAGCTCGGTCTGTGCGCGGGTGTTGTCCAGTACGGCGGCGGCGACGGGGTGGCGTTCGGCGTGGTAGCTGTCCAGGAGCCCTTCCGGTGCCCAGCCGTTGACCTCTGCGGCGAGTTTCCAGCCGAGGTTGAACGCGTCCTGGATGCCGAGATTGAGCCCTTGCCCGCCGGTCGGCGGGTGGATGTGTGCGGCGTCGCCTGCCAGCAGTACCCGGCCGACGCGGTAGCGCTCGGCCTGCCGGGTGGCGTCGCCGAAGCGGGAGAGCCAGCGCGGTGAGTGCGTGCCGAAGTCGGTTCCGGCGATCTCCCGCACGCGCTGCTTCAGCTCCTCCAGGGTCGGCGGAACCGCCCGCTCCCCGCCCGCGCCCTCCCCGCTCACGCCCTCGGCGGGCACGATGAGCCGGTAGACACCGTCGCCGAGGGGCATGGTGCCGAACCGCACCTGCGTCCTGCGGACCTCCGACACCACGGCGGCCAGCGTCTCCGGCGGCACCGCCACCTCCACCTCGCCCAGCAGCGTCTCTGTCCTGGCGGGCTCGCCGGGGAAGCCGACGCCCAGCAGCTTGCGCACCGTGCTGCGTCCACCGTCGCAGCCGACGAGATGACGCGCGCGCAGCC
>NZ_BAAGSO010000106.1:393054-434472 GCF_054782395.1 Streptomyces daliensis
CCGCAACCGCGCCGGATCTCGGCGCCCAGCTCGGCGGCGTGCTCCGTCAGCAGGCGCTCGGTGGTGCTCTGCGGGACGGCGAGGACGTACGAGTGCGCGGTGTCCAGCCGCTCGGGCCACGGCCTGTCGATGCCCGCGAAGAAACCGCCCGTCGCGAACCGCTGACCGAGCGGGAGGAACCGCTCCAGCAGCCCGCGCTGGTCCATCACCTCGACGCTGCGCACATGCAGGCCGAGCGCGCGGGACTGCCCCGTCGGCTCCGGCTCCCTCTCCAGCACGACCACCCGCACGCCGTGCAGCCGCAGCTCACCGGCCAGCATCATGCCGGTCGGCCCGCCGCCGGCCACGATCACGTCAAACATCCGCATCCTCATCAGGTGAGTGGGCGAGGCGACCGTCGCGAATCCGATATTTCCGCTGGTCCTGGCCTCGGGCGATGATTCTGCGGCACGACAGGGGCCTTGCCGCAAGGCCCCCCGTGCGCTATACGTTGAGAGTGGCAAGGAGCCGGTGCGCTCCTTGCCTTTTGCTGTCTCCGGGGGTCGCTCGGGCCGTCTCCGGGGGAACGCCGCGCCGGGGAGCCCTGCCACGGCGGCGGGGCGGTCGCCCAAGGAGGTTCCGACAGTGCATCTGACACCGCGCGAGACCGAGCGGCTCCAGTTGTTCACGGTCGCCGAGCTGGCCCGCAGACGCCGGGCCCGCGGCAGACGCCTCAACGCGCCCGAGGCCATCGCGCTCATCTGCGACGAGGTGCTGGAGGCCGCCTGGGACGGGCTGAGCATGGCCGAGGTGATCGCGGCCGGACGCGCGGTGCTCACCGAGGCCGACGTCATGGAGGGGGTGCCCGCGATGGTGCCCACCGTGCAGGTGGAGGCGCTGTTCCCCAGCGGCACCGCGCTCGTGGCCGTCGACGCGCCCATCGCCTCGGCGCCGGACACTCCGGAAGCGCCGGGCGCCCCGGGCCCCGGCGCCGTGTGCACCGCACCGGAGCCGGTACGCGTCAACGAGGGCAGGCCCACGCTGGCCCTCACCGTGCGCAACACGGGGGAGCGCCCCGTCTATGTCTCCTCGCACTATCCGCTGGCGGAGGCCAACGCGGCGCTGGAGTTCGACAGGGCGGCGGCGGCCGGGATGCGCCTGGACATCGCCGCGGGCACGGCGCTCGTCTTCGCGCCGGGAGAGTCCCGCGAGGTCCCCCTGGTGACGGCCCGTCACGAGGACGCGGGGCTGCGGCCCCCGGACGGGAAGCCGGACGGGGAGCGGGAGGGGACCGCGTGAACCGGATCGAACGCCGCACGTACAACGCGCTCTACGGGCCCACCACGGGCGACCGCGTCAGGCTCGGCGACACGTGCCTGTGGGTGGAGGTCGAGACGGACGACGGGACGCCGGGCGACGAACTGCTGGGCGGCTGCGGCAAGACCGTGCGCGACGGGCTGCTCGCCTCGCCCCGCTCCGACCGCGCCTCGGCGCTCGACCTCGTCATCTCCAGCGTGGTCCTCATGGACCCCGTACTCGGCGTGCGCAAGACCGACATCGGGGTGAAGGACGGCCGCGTCGTGGCCGTGGGCGGCGTCGGCAACCCGGACGTCATGGCCGTCGAGTACGCCGTCGACTCGCACACCTCGATGGTGCCGGGCGAGGGCCTGATCGCCACCCCCGGCATCGTCGACAGCCATGTGCACCTGTCCTCGCCCGAGATCGCGCCCGCCGCGCTCGCCTCCGGGGTGACGACAGTGGTGGGGATGGGGCTCGGCGGGATGTGGGAGATCGGCTGCAACCCGGCCCACAACCTCCACACCCTGATGAGCGCCTGGCGCGGCACCCCGCTCAACGTGGCGTTCCTGGCGCGCGGTTCGTCCAGCTCGCGGGCGCTGCTGGACGAGGCCGTGCTGGCGGGCGCGGGCGGGTTCAAGATCCATGAGGACTTCGGTGCCACCCCGCGCATCGTGGACACCTGCCTGGGCGCGGCCGAGCACGCTGACCTGCCCGTCGCGCTGCACACCGACTCGATGAACGAGTCGGGCTATCTTCGCGACACCGTCGGCGCGACGAGGGGCCGCACCGTGCACGCCTACCACGTGGAGGGCGGCGGCGGGCATCCCGACCTCCTGGAGATCCTCTCCGAGCCGCACATCCTGCCCTCGTCCACGACCCCGACCGTGCCGTACACCGTCAACACCGTGGACGAGCTGTTCCCGATGACGATGACCGTCCACCGGCAGAACCACCACAGCGAGAGCGACGTCGCCGTCTCGCGCGGCCGTATCCGCGCGCACGCCATCGCCGCCGAGAACTCCCTGCACGACCTCGGCGCCATCAGCATCGTCAACTCCGACTCCATGGGCATGGGCCGGATCGCCGAGACCGTGCGCCGCACCTGGCAGCTCGCGCATGTGCAGGCGTTGCGCACCGGCGACGGCGGCGTCGAACACCCCGCCAACGCGCGCGTGCTGCGCTACCTCGCGAAGATCACGCTGAATCCCGCCGTGGCACACGGACTCGCCCACGAGGTGGGTACGGTGCGGCCGGGACGGCTCGCCGACATCGTGCTGTGGCACCCGGCCTGGTTCGGCACCAAGCCCGAACTGGTCCTCAAGAGCGGCTTCGTGGCCTGGGGCAACACGGGCTCGGGCTCCGGCTCCACCCGGCTCACCCAGCCCCGCGCCTACCGCCCCTACTACGGAGCCCTCGGCGACGCGGCCTCCCGGCTGTCCCGGGTCTTCGTCGCCGCCGAGGCGCTGGCGGACCCGGCAGCCCGCGCGGCGCTCCCCGACGGGCTGCGCTACGCGGCCGTACGAGGTGCGCGCGGCCTCTCCCGTACGGACATGGCGCACAACACGGCCACGCCACGGGTCGAGGTGCCCCGCGATCCGGGGCCCGTCCTCGTCGACGGTGTGCCGACCGCGACGGACGCCGTGCGCGAGGTGCCCCTGGCGCAGCTTCACCACCTGGCCTGACGGTCCGCACGACCACTCCCACACAGCGAAGGCGAAGGCACCCGCATGAGCCCCAGCACCTCCGGCACACCGCACACCCCCGGCACTCCCGGCCCGTCGAGTACCCCGGACACCCCCGGCCGCCTCCCCGCGCGGACCGGCGGGCGCATACTGACCGCGCAGCTCCAGCGGCACGGCGTGGACCTCGTGTTCGGCGTGCCCGGAGAGAGCTATCTGGCCGTGCTGGACGCGCTGTACGACGCGCCGGTACGCATGGCCGTCTGCCGCCACGAGGGCGGCGCCGCCTACATGGCCGAGGCGTACGGCAAGCTCACCGGGCGCCCCGGCGTCTGCTTCACCACCCGAGGCCCCGGCGCGGCCAACGCGCTCGTGGCCCTCCACACCGCGCACCAGGACGCCACCCCGCTCGTCCTCTTCGTCGGCCTCGTCCCGCGCGGGCACACGGGGCGGGCGGCGTTCCAGGAGTTCGACCCGCGCGGCACGTTCGGCGCCCACGCCAAGCTCGTGGAGACCGTCGAGGACGCGGCGCGGCTGCCCGAGCACGTGGCCCGCGCCTTCGCCGTCGCCCGCGAGGGACGCCCGGGGCCCGTCGTCCTCGGGCTGCCCGAGGACATGCTCACCGACATCGCGCGGGTGCCCGACGCGACTCCGCTGCCCGTGCCGGACGGCGCCGTCTCACCGGCGGAACTGGACCGGCTCGGGGCGCTGCTGGCCTCCGCCGAACGACCGCTGCTGCTCCTCGGGGGCTCCCGCTGGACGGAGCGGGCCCGCGCGGACATACGGGCGTGGGCCGAGGAGTGGTCCCTGCCCGTGGCCGTCGACTTCCGCTGCCAGGACCTGATCGCCGCCGACAGCGAGGTCTACGCCGGACACCTGGGCTACGGGCGCTCCGAGGCCCTCGCCCGCCGGGTCGCCGAGACGGACCTCCTCCTCTGCGTGGGCACGGCACCCGCCGACGTGACGACCGACGGGTTCACCCTGCTCGGCGGACCGGGCGACGGAGCCGACGAGGGGGCGCCCCCGGCCGCCGAGACCGGGCCCCGCATCGTGCAGGCGCTGCCCTACCCCTTGCCGCCAGGACCGCTCTACGTGCCCGAGCTGGCCCTGCTCGCCGCGCCCGAGGCGTTCGGCGAGGCGGTCAGGGGGCTGAAGCCGTCCGGGCCCGTGCCCTGGGCCGGGCGCACGGCGCGGGACCGGGCCGCCTACGCCGCCTTCCACGCGCCCCTCCACGACGACGATCCCCTCGACCTCGGCGCCGTCTTCGCCACGCTCGACGCACGCCTGGCGTCCGACGCGATCGTCACCTTCGGCGCGGGCAATCACGCGGTGTGGACGCAGCGCTTCCTCACCTACCGCGAGGGCATGCGCCAGCTCGCCCCGCGCAACGGCTCCATGGGCTACGGCATCCCCGCTGCCGTCGCCGCCTGCCTCGTCCACCCGGACAGGCAGGTCGTGTCGGTCGCGGGCGACGGCTGCTTCCTGATGAACGGGCAGGAGCTTGCCACCGCGACGGCCGAGGGCGCCGCCCCCCTCGTGCTGGTCCTCGACAACGGCGGCTACGGCACGATCCGCAAGCACCAGGAGCGCGAGTACCCCGGTCGGGTGAGCGGAACGCGCCTGGTCAACCCCGACTTCGCCGCCTACGCGCGCGCGTTCGGGGCGCACGGCGAGACCGTCACCACCACGGCGGAGTTCGCGCCCGCGCTCGACCGGGCGCTGGCCCGCCAGGCGGCGGGCACGGCGGCGCTGATCGCCCTGCGCGTCACCGACGGGCGGCTCCTGCCGGGCATGACCGTCGACTCCCTGCGGAAGGCATCCCAGCGGGACTGATGCCGCACCACCTGCGGCACGGTCCGGTAGCGCCACTGTGCGAGCGGGACTGGCACACTGTCGAGGTCCGGTCGAAGGAGCCACGCATGTCGGTAGCACGCCAACTGAAAAAAGCGGTACGTCTGCCACGCGCGCGGTCCCGTGTGGACCTGAGCCACCCCGTCCGCTCCCCGCTCGGCACGGCGGTGGTCAACTGCGTCGCGTACCAGGAGGGCAACCGGCAGGACGACGGGGAGTGCCCCGTCAAGGAAGTGATCGAGCGGGTACGGGAGTCCGGCAGCGGCTTCGCGTGGATCGGGCTGCACGAGCCGACGGCCGAGGAGTTCGCGGGCATCGCCGACCTCTTCGGACTGCACCCGGTGGCGGCCGAGGGCGCCGTGGTCAGGCACCAGCGGCCGAAGGTGGAGCGGTACGACGACACGCTGTTCGCGGTCTTCAAGACGGTCGGCTACGTCGAGCACGGCGAGCTGACAGCGAGCAGCGAGGTCGTGGACACCGGCGAGATCATGGTCTTCACGGGCCCCGACTTCGTCGTCACCGTCCGCCACGGACGGCACGGTTCGCTGGGCCCGCTGCGCGAGGAGCTGGAGGCGGATCCCTCGCAACTGGCGAGGGGGCCGGTGGCCGTGCTGCACGCCATCGCCGACCATGTGGTGGACGACTTCATGGACGTCACCGACGCGGTCCAGGACGACATCGACCAGGTGGAGACCGACGTCTTCGCACCGGACGCGGCCAGTACGGCCGACCCGGCCCGCATCTACCAGCTCAAGCGCGAACTGCTGGAGCTGAAGCGGGCCGTCGCACCGCTGGACCGGCCGCTGCACCGGCTGACGCACCAGGCGATGCCGATGGTCGACACCGAGATACAGAAATATTTCAGGGACGTCGCCGACCACCTGGCCAGGGTCAACGAGCAGATCGAGAGCTTCGACGAGCTGCTGAACTCGATCCTCCAGGCCAATCTGGCCCAGGTGGCCGTCGCGCAGAACGAGGCCATGCGCAGGATCAGCGCCTGGGTCGCGATCGTGGCCGTCCCCACCATGTTCTGCGGGTTCTACGGCATGAACTTCGACCACATGCCGGAACTGCACTGGCGCTACGGCTATCCGCTGGTCCTGTGCGTCATCGCGGTCATCTGCTACACGATCCACCGGGGCTTCCGCCGCAACGGCTGGCTCTGAACCCCCGCCCCCGGCGCCGTCATGGCGCGTCCGGCGCTTCGGCGCCGTCCACGGGGTCGTCGAGGTCGTCGGACTCGTCCAGCAGCGCCTGGCCCGAGACGACCGTGTCCGCCCAGTGCCGGTGCATCCACTCCAGGTGGCCGGCGCGGCTCGCGGCGATGCGCAGGGTGTCCCAGTTGGGGAAGAGCTGCTGTGCCACGTGCGCGGTCATCAGCCGGGGGTCCACCTCGAAGAGGTGGTCGAAGCGCTCGACGGCGACGTCGCTCGCCCGGCGCGGGGGAGGCGGCGTGTGCTCGTCGGCGTAGCGGTAGCCCTCCATCAGCGCTCCTCGCCCTCTTCCCCGTACGCACGGTGCAGCCCGTACTTGCCGGGGTTCATGATGTTGTGCGGGTCGAGGGCCTTCTTGATGTCCAGCATCACGTCGTAGCCGCCGCCCAGTTCCATGGGCACCAGGTCCACCTCGCCCTCGCGGCAGGAGCCGTGGCAGGCGCTGATGGAGCCGCCGTGCCGCAGCGCGACGGCCGCGATGTCCCGCTTGGCGTCCACCCAGGCGGCCCACGCCGCGTCGTCCAGCTCCTGCTCCCAGATGCCGACGTCGATCTCGGTGAGGTAGTCCACCCCCGTGTCGGCGCTCGTGTAGCAGAACATGCCCCAGTCGTCGAAGACGTCGAACCGCTCGCGCAGCCCGGCCACGATGGCGTGCCACTCGCGGCGCACAGCGGGCAGCTCCGTCCAGTTGACGGCCGCGTCCTCGCAGTGCCAGCTCATCGGCGCCACCTGACCCGCCCGGGTGCGGCCGTGGAGCGGGGTGGCGTAGCGGTCGTGCCGTGCGGCCCAGTCGCCGTGCGAGATCTCGTCGCCGAGGTAGCGGGCCCCCGCGTCGCGCGCGATCCGCAGGAAGCGGCGCCCGCCCGCGAGGACCTCGTCCTCGTTGCCGTAGGCGACGGCGCAGACCAGCGCCCGTACGTCGGACGGCTGCGGGATGTACGCCTCGTCGTCCCTGCGCAGGTAGTCGACCTTCCACTCGTCGAAGAGCACGGCCCCGGCGAACGTCGCCACCCCGGCCTGCGCGAGCCGCTGGACGCAGCGGTAGGCGCCGTCGTAGTCGGGGAACGCCCAGAACGGCGAGAACTCCGCCTCCGGCTTCGGGTACAGCTTCAGCGTCGCCTCCGTGGCGATGCCCAGCGTGCCCTGGTGGCCCATGAACAGGTGCTTGAGCTGATAACCGCTGGAGCTCTTGGACACCTTGGGGTCGCCGCCGTCGCCCACCCTGATGATCTTTCCTGTCGGCAGGACGAACTCGAAACTGAGCACCAGATCGCGCGAGTGACCGTAGCGCGAGCCGATCAGCGACCAGCCGCTCGTGCCGATCCTGCCGCCGACGAGCGAGCAGGGGTACGAGGCGGGATCGTCCGGATAGATCAGCCCGTACGGCGCCAGCACCTCGTTGAGCTTCAGCATGTTGATGCCCGTGCCGACGGTGCAGGTGCGGTTGTCGGTGTCGATCTCCTTGACGGTGTTCAGCCGCTTGACGTCCACGACGATGCCGCGCCGCTCCGGCACGGCGCCGTCGGTGAGCCCGGTGCCGCCGTCCCTGGGAACGATGGGGATGCGGTGCGCGTGCGCGATCCGTACGACCTCCGCGACCTCCTCCGCCGTGCCCGGCATCACCACGAGGTCGGGCACGCGCTCGCTCCAGCGGTGCATGGGGAAGGGGGCGGGGACGCGGGCGCGGTTCATGCGCGCGGTCTTGGAGGTCAGCACATACGCGCCGCCGAGCGCGTCGGTGAGTTCGGTGAGCACCCGGTCGGAGAGCTGGGGCGCGGTGGGGGTGCGCGGGGCGGTGGTGCGGGTGGTGGCCGTCGGCCCGCCTGCCGTGGGCCCGTCCTTCGGCTGAGGAGTCATCGGTCCGTGCTCCCTCCCACCTCGATGCCGAGCGAGACGGCGAGCAGTTCGTGCAGGTCCACCACGTCGATGGAGACGGCCTCTCCTGCCTCCGCCAACGGGCGTTCCGACCAGGGACAGGCCGACACCAGGGTGTCCACGTCCAGCTCGGCGGCCTTCGCGACGCGGCTCTCGCTGATCCGCGCCGTCAGCTCCGGCTTCTCGACGGGCAGCCCGCCGCCCGCGCCCGAGCAGTACGACCACTGGGTCACGCGGTCCACGTCGTGGAACGTCAGCCCGGGGATCGCACGCAGGATGCGGCGCG
Source organism: Streptomyces daliensis (assembly GCF_054782395.1). Lineage (NCBI taxonomy): Bacteria > Bacillati > Actinomycetota > Actinomycetes > Kitasatosporales > Streptomycetaceae > Streptomyces > Streptomyces daliensis. Next base: position 401,238 of record NZ_BAAGSO010000106.1, read on the forward strand.
GCTCCTCCCACACGCCCTTGCGCTTGTTGAGGCGGCAGGGGTCGTGGTACGTGATCGTGCGCTCGACGGGCACGGTCGGGGTCAGCCGTCCGTTCCCGATCAGTTCGGCGAGGAGTTCGACCACGAGGACGATCTCGATGTCGAAGTCGGCGCCGAAGTAGGCCGGGTAGTCCTCCGTGAAGGTGATGTAGTCGTGCGGGTCCAGGACCAGCACCCTGCGCACGCCGCTCGCCCGCCAGTCGGCGAGGTTGTGCTCGGCGAAGCGCCGGGACTGCTCGCGGTAGCCCATCTCGGCAGCGGGCCCGCCGCAGCACCACTGCTCGCGCATCAGCCCGAAGTCCACTCCGGCGCGCCGCAGGATCTGCGCGACGGCGCGGGGGACCGAGGTGCGGTGGAACGCCGCCTCGCAGTCCACGAACAGCACTGTCTCCCCGCCGACGGGCAGGTCAAGACCTTCGGCCCAGTCCCGCACCCGCTCCTGCCCGACGGGCACGTCACCGAGCACGGGCTCGTGCGACCGCTCGTCGGTCAGCCGGTTCCACCGCCGGTATCCCGGCTGGTGCACGCCGTTGTCGACGGCGAGCGCGCGCATCCGTTTGACGAGGTCCACGGTGCGGGTGCGGAAGCGGTAGAAGTCGCCGGTGAACAGGGTGTTGGGGCAGCGCAGTTCGCAGGCACCGCACTGGGTGCAGTTCACATAGTCCTCGGCGACGTCCTCGACGGTCAGCTCGCCCTGCTCCATCGCGACGACGTTGGCGTGGAAGGCGGTCGGCGTCCAGGACTCGTTGCGGGTCACCTGCATGACGGGGCACACCTCGCGGCAGAACTTGTGGCCCGAGGAGAAGCAGTTGTAGGCGGCGTCGCGCCAGTCGGAGAGGAACTCGACGGTGACCGGGGCGTGTACGGGCACGCCGCCCTCGGCGGAGGGCTCGGATGGGGGCTCGGCGGAGGGCACGCCGGTGGGTTCGGCGGAGCGTGTGGCGTGGGGTGGGGCGTCGTCGTCGCGATCGGTCATCGGTATGCCTCCACTCGCAGGGGCCGGCCGCGCGGCGTACGCGCCCCGGAGGGGCGGGCGTTCCGCTTCCCCGGCTGATGACGCGCGTTAACCTATGACTTCATAGTTCATGTGACAAGAGGGCGGAGGGAAGCAGGGTGAGCGGGACGGAGGTCTCCGGCGCGGCGCGGCACATCGTCTTCGCGCCGCTGGGGGAGGGCGGCAGGGTGGACGTCGTCGCGCGCCGCATCAGCGAGGCGATCGGCCTCGGCCTGATAGCCGACGGCGAGCAACTGCCCAGCGAGACGGCGCTCTCGGGCGCGCTGAACGTCTCGACGGTGACCCTCCGCGAGGCCCTCGCGCTGCTGCGCCAGCGCGGTCTGGTCGAGACCCGCAGGGGGCGCGGCGGCGGCAGCTTCGTACGGGCACCGGTCGACGCCTCCGTCGAGCGGCTGCGTACACGGCTGCGGGAGACGGGCGTGCACGAGCTGCGCGAGATCGGCGACCACCACCTCGCCGTCTCCGCGACGGCGGCCAGGCTCGCCGCCGAGCGCGCCTCGGGCGAGCATGTGCGGCGGCTGGGGGAGTGGGTGGAGCGGCTGGCCGCAGCGGAGAGTGTCGGCGAGCGCAGGAGGGCGGACGGCCGCTTCCACATCGAGATCGCCGCCGCGGCCCAGTCCACCCGGCTGACCCGCCAGGAGATCGACCTCCAGGGCGAGATCGGCGAACTGCTGTGGCTGCCCTTCGGCGAGGCGGTCGTGCACGAGGAAGCCGTACGGCAGCACCGGGACATCCTCGCCGCGATCGAGGCGGGCGACGGCGCGCGGGCGCGGGCGCTGAGCGAGGAGCACGTCGAACTGGGCGTCAAACGGCTCATCGCCTTCCACCTCCAGCTGGTCAAGAGCTGAGCGCCCAGGCACGAGGTGGGGCCTGCCGCTTGCCGGGAGCCGTGCCCGGGAGGCGTACGGGGAGCGCCGCGGGGGAAGCCGTGCGGACAGGTGCCGTGCGGTGAGCGGCCGTGCGGACAGGGGGAGGTGGGCAGCCGTGGCCGAGGCGGAGGGTTCCGCGTACGGGGCTCCGGGCGAGCGCGCGGCGGGCGAAGGGCCGCTGGGCGCGGGCCCGTCGAGCGGTGGCGGTCCGACGGGTGAGAGCGTCGCAAGCGCGGGCGCGGGCGCGAACGCGTGCGTGGATGCGGCGATCACCGGCGTCGAGACGCTGCTGGCGGACGTCTTCGCGGGCGTCGGCGTGCTGCGCGAACGTACCGCCGCGCTGCTCCGGCGCGCCAGCGCCGAGGGCCGCAGGCCGACGAGCGCCGACCTGGCCACCCTGCGCCCGACCGTACTGCGGCACCTCGCCGAGTCCCGCGGCACGCTGGCGGGCACGGGCGTGATCGCGGCGCCCGGCGCCCTCGCCGACAGGGCACGCTGGCTGGAGTGGTGGCGCGTGCCCGACGGCACGGCGGCGGGCACAGGGGAGGGCACGCCCTGCCCCCTCTGCGTCGACCTGGACCCGGGCAGCGTCGGCGCGTACGAGTACCCCGCCGCCGACTGGTTCGACGGGCCACGCCGCACCGGCCGCCGCACGGTGGTCGGTCCTTACGTCGACTACGCGGGCACCGACGAGTACATCCTCACGTGCGCCGCGCCGGTCGGCTTCGGCCAGGACTTCTTCGGCGTGGCCGCCGCCGACATCCGTGCCACCGACTTCGAGCGCGCCGTGCTGCCCCTGCTGGAGGCGGAGGGCGGCGCTGCGCTGCTGGTCAACGCGTCCGGCCGGGTGCTCGCCTCCAACACGCCCGACTCCATCACCGGCTCCCTGGCCCCCGCCGACGCACGACGCGGCGCCGTGCTCCCGCGCGGCGACGGGTGGGCGGACTGCACGGGGCTGCCGTGGTCGCTGGTACGGCTGTGAGACCGGCCCCGGCCCGTACCACGCGGTTCCCCGGTGCCTCACCTCACTCGCACCTCACTCGGCGGCCATCGCCGCCTGCCACGCGCCCGGGCGCCGGCCTGTCGCCTTCCTGAAGAACACCGAGAAGTTGGACGCGTCGGGGAAGCCGAGCGCGTCGGCGCAGCGGGCCGAGGTGAGGCGGTCGTGTGCGAGGAGGCGCTTGGCCTCCAGGACGATCCGGTCGACGATGTACGCCTTCGCGGTGCGGCCGGTGACCTGTTGCACCGCTCGCGAGAGGGTGCGGGGCGCGTATCCCAGTGTCCTGGCGTAGTAGCCGGCGTCGTGGTGTTCCCGGAAGTGCGCTTCGACGCTGGACCGGAACAGCCGGAACACCGGATGCGCGGACCGTGCCTCGGTATGAGGCGGTCGCAGCCGGGCGAGGAGCGCGGAGAGCAGGATCCCGGGCAGCTCCGTCGGGACGTCCCCGGGCGGCGCTGATGCCTCCAGGAGGAGATGGTCGCGCGCGGCGTCGACGAACGGCCGATCGGCTTCGGGAATGCTCCAGTGCGCGACGAGGTCCGGGGACGCGACGAGTTCCCGGGTGGCGTGGGTGACCGGCGCGGTCGGCACGAACAGCACGAGGTGCCCCGCCACACCGGCGATGTCGTCCCATCGGTGGACCGCGCCGGGGGCGATCCACACCGCGGACCGCTCCTTGAGCGGGTGCCGGAGGAAGTCCACCGTGACGGAGCCGTGGCCGGCGTCGACGAGGGCGAGGACATGGAAGTCGGCACGCTGCGTGCCGCCGTCGTTCAGCTCGCGGAGACGGTCGAACGCCATCGTCTCGACCGCGGTGGCGCGCCGCCCCGGAGGCTGGTAAGTCATCTGCCGGATCATCGTCACGTGTCCATTTTTCACCATCGGGCGACCGGTCCGGCCGATGCCGCGCGCGAGCGTGGAAGTTTGAATGAACACACAGGGCAAACGCCCAGAACACTGACCGGGAGAGACACGATGACCATGACGCAGCAGCCGCTCCTGCCCACTTACGACCATCGGCAGGGGGCCGGGCCGACCCTGGTGCTCCTGCACTACTGGGGTGGTTCCGCCCGTACCTGGGACCTCGTCGTCGACCGCCTCGCGGGTCGTGATGTGCTCACCGTCGACTTCCGCGGCTGGAGCCGGTCGAGCGGCCTGCCCGGCCCCTACACGCTCGGTCAGCTCGCCGAGGACACGCTCGCCGTGCTCGCCGACGCGGGCGTCACCGACTACGTACTGGTCGGGCACTCGATGGGAGGCAAGGTCGCGCAGCTGGTCGCGGCGACGCGGCCCGCCGGTCTGCGCGGCCTCGTCCTCGTCGGCTCCGGTCCGGCGAAGCCCGCCACGCAGATCACCCCTGAGTACCGGGAGACCCTCTCGCACGCCTACGACTCCGACGAGTCCGTGGCCGGGGCGCGGGACCACGTCCTCACCGCGTCCGCGCTGCCCGCGTCGGTCAAGGCGCGGATCGTGGCCGATTCGCGGGCCTGCGCCGACGCCGCACGCACCGAGTGGCCGCTGCGCGGCATCGCGGAGGACATCACCGCGCACACCCGCATGGTCAGCGTTCCCGCCCTCGTCGTCGCAGGGGAGAACGACCAGGTCGAGCCCGTCGGCGTGCTCCGCGACAACCTGGTGCCCTTTCTCTCCCAGGCCGACTTCACGGTGATCCCGGATACCGGCCATCTGATCCCGCTGGAAGCCCCGGCCGGCCTCGTGGACGCCATCACGGCCTTCGCACCGGCAGCCTGACCAGCCACGCGGCGTGGCCGACGCGCCCGCTGGAGGGCACGCCGACACCGTCGCCATGGGCACACACCTGTCCGCGTATCTGCGCCAGCTCTTAATGGGAGCGTTACGCCCTCGAAGGGGCGGCGTCACAGTGAACACAGAGGCTGAAGAGGTCAGTTGGCCCATGCCACGGGCCACCGGTCACCGGCGGCACACCTGAACACACCTGAACACGCCTGACATCCGGTCCTCCCCCCACGATCCGACCAGGATGGGACCTCACGCATGCCTCACGTACCGAGCCGCGCCCGACCCCGCTCCGCTACGCGCGTAGCGGGCCAGGGCGCAGCCACCGGCGTCTCCCAGCCCTCCGACACATCCGGCGCTCCGCTGGCGCTGCTCGAACCCGCGCCCGCGCTCGGCGACACACACGAACACGAGCCCCACCACGCCTCCGCCCCCGCACCCGCCTCCGCTCACGTCCTGGCCGTCGGCGCCCCAGGGCCGAGACGGGAGCGGCTCACCCGCACCCTGCTGGCCAACGGGCACGAGGTCAGCCACGCGGCGCCCGGCGAGGTGACCTCGCGGGTGAAGCAGGCGCCGCCCGACGCGATCGTCGCGCTGCACGAGGAGCGCGCGGGCCTGGACGTCATCGGCGAGGTGCGTGCCGCGCCCGTCGGCAGGGCGCTGCCGCTGCTCATGGTCACCGACGGCGCAGCGCCTGGCGGCGTGGTGGACATGCTGCGGCACGGCGCGGACGACTGCGTACCGGAGACCTCCGACCCGGCCGAGCTGTCGGCCCGGATAGAGGCCAAGCTGCGCCGCGTGCCCGTCCCCGTCGAGAACCTGCTCCGCGACCCGCGCACCGGCCTCTACTCCGCGCCGCACTTCCACGACGAACTCGGCCGCGAACTGCGCCGCCCCGGCGCCGGGCGCCGCAGCGGCGTCGTGGCCATGGTGGCCGTCGCCGAGATGGGGCCCCTGGAGGCCAGGCTGGGCCCGCGCGTGCGCAGGGAGGTCGCGGAGCGGCTGGCCGGGGTCGCCGAGAAGCTGGGCAGCCCGTGGGACCGGCTCGGCTGGGACGACGACGGTCATCTGCTCGTGCTGATGCCGGGCGTGGACGAGGAGACAGCGCGCGCGGCGCTGCGCGAGTTCGCGCACACGGTGGCGGGCACCCGCTTCGTCGTCGCCGACGAGAACGTCCGGCTGACGCCCGCCGTCGGCTGGCTCCCGCTCGCCGAGTGCGCCGATCCGGGCCAGGCCGTGGACAAGGCGCGCGACGCGGTCACCGAGGCACTGCGCCACCGGGACCTGCTGCCCGTCGCCTACGCCCCCTGGATGCGCGACACGGGGCAGCACCGCCGCCGCCCCCTCACGGCCTTCGTGCGCCCGCTGCTCTCCGCGCTCTCCCCGCTGCTGGTGCTGCTCGTCGGGGTGGGCCTGCCGTTCCTGCTCTACCAGCAGTCGTACGAGCTGGGCTGGGACCTGGGCTCCGGCGTCTACTGGGTGGTGGTCGCGGGGCTGCTGGTCTCGGCGCTGCTGATCGTGCTGGAGTGCCTGTTCTCGCTGGACGCCGAGCCCAGGCCGGAGCAGCCAGGGCAGCCCTACCCGCCCGCCAGCGCCGTCATCGCCGCCTACCTGCCCAACGAGGCGGCGACGATCGTCGACACCGTCGAGTCCTTCCTCCGCCAGGAGTACCCGGGCGAGCTGGAGATCGTCCTCGCCTACAACACCCCGCACCCCCTCCCCGTCGAGGACACCCTGCGCGAGACGGCCCGCCGCGACCCGCGCCTGGTCCTGCTTCCCGTGCGGGGCAGCACCTCCAAGGCGCAGAACATCAACGCGGCGGTCACCCGCGTGCGCGGCGAGATGGTGGGCATCTTCGACGCCGACCACCACCCGGCGCCCGACGCGTTCCGACGGGCCTGGCACTGGCTGTCGAACGGCTACGACGTCGTCCAGGGGCACTGCGTGGTACGCAACGGGGACAGCTCCTGGGTCTCCCGGCTGGTGGGCGTCGAGTTCGAGGCCATCTACGCGGTCAGCCACCCGGGCCGCACCAGGCTCTACGGCTTCGGCGTGTTCGGCGGCTCCAACGGCTTCTGGCGCACGGACCTGCTCGCCCGCACCCGGATGCACGGCTCCATGCTCACCGAGGACATCGACTCCACGATGCGCGCTCTGGGCGAGGGCGCGCGCATCGCCACGGACCGCACCCTCGTCTCGCGCGAGCTGGCGCCCACGATGCTGGGTCCCCTGTGGAATCAGCGCTCCCGCTGGGCACAGGGCTGGCTCCAGGTCTCGCTCAAGCACCTGTGGCACGGGCTGCGCTCCCCGGCGTTCACGCTCCGGCAGAAGGCGGGGCTGTTCGTGCTGCTCGGCTGGCGCGAGATACAGCCGTGGCTGACGCTCCAGATCCTCCCCGTCATCCTCTACTCGGCGTGGCGCGCGGGCGGGGTGCACCAGCTCGACTGGGCGGTGCCGCTGTGCCTGCTCGCGCTGCTGTTCACGATGTCGGCGGGCGTCGTACAGGCCGCCTTCGCCTGGCGGCTGGCCGTGCCCGAACTGCGCGCGCGGCGCGCCTGGTTCTGGTCGTACCTCCTGGTCACCACCGTGTTCTACAGCCACTTCAAGAACGTGATCGCCCGGCAGGCGCACCTCAAGGAAGCCCTGGGCGACCGCCAGTGGCGGGTCACCCCGCGCGCGGCGAAGGCGGTGGCCAAGCCGTGAACCGGGCCCGGACTTCCCCGCCCACCCCGCCGGAGGGCGCGCCGGCGCGCAGCAGGGCCCGGGAGATCGAGGGCTACCGAGGGCTCGCCGCGCTGAGCACCGTCGTCTTCCACGTCTGGCAGCAGTACGTCACCTACGACGCGGACGGCTCACGGCCACCCGTGGACAACCCCTACCTCGGCGCGCTCATCTCCCTCGAAGTCATCGACCTCTTCTTCGTGATGTCCGCCTACCTGCTGACGCTCTCCTACGCGCGCGCCGCCATCGACGGCGGCTCGACCCGCCCCGCCGGGGTCTTCCTCTTCCGGCGCGCCATCAGGATCGTGCCGCTGTACTTCCTCGCGGTGCTGGTCGTCTGGGCCAGCCGCAACCCCACCCTGCCGGGCGACTGGCTGGACCTGTTCGAACACCTCACCTTCACCCACGTCTTCGACAAGGACCGCATCTTCTACACCCTCGGCCCCACCTGGTCGCTGTCCCTGGAGATGCTGTTCTACGTCGCGCTCGTCGTGCTCGGTCCGCTCGCGGTGCGCGTCTGCCGCGCCGTCGGACGGCGCGGCGCGCGGGTCGCGGTGTGTGCGGGAGGGTGCGCGCTGCTGTTCGTACTGCCGGTGGTGTGGATCGCGGTGGCGCACTATGTGCTGCACGTGCCGCACACCGAGTGGCCCGTCTACTTCGGCCCGCAGGCGCGGTTCGGCGGCTTCGCCGCGGGCATGGGCCTGGCCGTGGCGACGGTCGCGCTCGGCGAACGCGGCAGGCCCGGCGCCCCGCTCGCGGGCACGCTCGCGCTGACGGCGTTCGCGGGCGTGTACGCCCTGTCGCTGTACTCGGAGCCGGGCAACGCGGGCTTCACCTTCTACCATCCGATCGCCGCCGCGCTGTGGCTGGTGATGCTGTACGGCACCGTCCACGTGGCCAGGCGTCCGCGCTGGCACCGGTTCCTGCGGGCGCGCTGGCTCACGGGCGTGGGCCTGGTCAGCTACAGCCTCTTCATCTGGCACGAGCCGATCATGCTGCGGCTCTACGGTGCCGGACTGCTCCCGCACGGGCAGGAGGACTTCCCGCTGGCCGTCGCCGTCGTGCTGCTCGTGGCGGTGCCCGCGGCCGTGCTCAGCTACTGGGCCGTCGAGTACCCGGCGAGCCTGCTCGGCAGGCTCAAGGACCGCGCGGGCAGGCCCCGCGACTTCTACCCGGCGGACGCGGCGGACCGGGTGGACCCGGCGAACCGGAATGGCCGGGGGGAGGCCCGAGAGAGCCCCGCACGGGCGGGCGCGGAACTGCGCGGGACCGCGTAGCCACCGTAGCCACCCGCGCGCCGCCGCCCGCGGACCCGCACCGCGTCAAGGCCCGACGGGGCCTTGCGGTGCGGGTCTGCCCGTACGGATGAAGTCCGCGTGCCAGCCGGGGCAATCCTGCTTCGCGCCGGGCCTGAAGGGGACGGCATGGAACTGTGGATCTTCCGAGAAGGGTGGCACGCATGGAGCGGTCCGAGCCGGAGCGGCCAAACCGCAGGGCAGCACTCGGGTTCGGCGCGGCGGTGGCGCTCACCGCGGCGCTTCCGGCGCGCAAGGCATTCGCGGCCCCGGGCACCGATGCCCCGGGCACACACGGCGGTCACTCGGGGGCCCTCGGGTTCTCGGGCAAGGAAGTGCTCGGGGTGACGGGTCCTGGGCGGGCGCTGCTGAGCAACCGGAGGCTGTACCACTCGACGGTGATGCAGTCCTTCGGGTTCGACGAGCGACGCGGCCACCTCTATGCGCTCCAGGTCATGCAAGGCGGCGTCCGTCTGCGCGGCGAGCCCCGCGCGTACAGCCACAGCGAGCGCGAGGACCGCGGCGACCTGTGCCTGAACCGCCTCGACATGAAGGGCCGACGGCTCGGCCACATGTTCCTCAAGGGCGTGGGCCACGGCGGCGCCCTGGGCATCGAGCCGCTGAAGGACCGCACCGTGCTGTGGACGGAGTGGGACGCGGCACCGCGCTCCGGCTACGGGCGCGGAGTGTGCCGCTTCTCCTTCGCCAACGGCAAAGTGCTCACCAGCCAGAGCCTGCGCGACAGCTCCTACCGCCCGAAGCCGGGCTCCACGAACAACTACGTCACCCTCGACGTGGCGCACGGCAGGGTGCTGCTGCACTACCGGCGCGACGACGAGCCGTGGTTCGCGGTCTACGCCCTCGACCGCTTTCTGGCCCGCGACTTCCGCCCGCTCATCGAGTTCCAGCGCCCGGCCACGGACCTGCGGCTGCCGTTCCAGGGCATGACGCTGTACGACTCGTCCGCCTATCAGATGCTCGGCAGCGCGTACGGCCCGAAGAACCCGCGCTCCTCCGGAGGCAACACCCGCCTCTTCCGCATCGATGTGCGCTCGGGCGTCACCCTGGAGAACACGCTCGACCGTACGGCCCCCGGCCTGAACCCGCGCGAGCCCGAGGGCCTCGCGGTGCTCAACACCAAGAAGGGGCCGCAACTGTGCATGGGCTTCGCGCACGGCAAGGCCAGGGCGCGCAGGTTCTCCGTCTTCATGAAGGACATCGGCTGGTCGGCCTTGTGAGGGGACAGGGGCTGACGGGGTGAGGCGGCTGCTGGGCGGCGAGGGAGCCAGGCACCCTCGGCCCCCTCGCCGCCCACCCCCGTTGCCCAGCTCCGACGTTCAGCTCCGACGGGAGACGCCCGGCCCCGACCGTACGCGGGAAGCACCCGAACCGCCCGTACTCCCCGAACCGCCCGCACCCTCCGCACCGCCCAGGGCGAGCCACGACGCCTCCAGCGCGCTGTTGAACGACACCTCGCTGAGCACTCCGGGCGCGGCCACCTGGTCCCCGGCCAGATACACGCCCTCGCCACGGTGCACGGCAGGGCGGTCGCGCCAGGTCGTGCCGGGCGGGTCGACGGCGCCCGTGCGGTGCTCCGCGACCGACTCCGTCGAGCACACCGTACGCTCCCGCCAGCCCGGGAAGCCCAGGTCGAGCAGCCGCTCCCCGCGCGCCAGCCCCACGGCCCTCGGCTCCCCTGGCGCCAGCGGGAACTGCGCCTGGAGCAGCGACTGGCAGGGCGGTGCGAGGGAGGGGTCGGCCGCCGTGAACCGCTCGATCCAGCCGGGCGCGTCGAGGTCGGACACGGCGAACGCGTCACCGCGCCGCTTCTCCAGCACCAGGTCCAGCAGCGCCGTACGGCCGCCGGGCCAGTCGAGCGCGCTGTCGCCCAGCAACTGCCGGGCCGACTCCAGGGCGGTGGCCACGATGACGGGCCCGTCGCCCGTCAGGCCGGTCAGTTCCGACGGCGAGGACACGCGTGCCCCCGTCTCGACGCGTACGCCCATCGCGCGGGCACGCGCCGCCATCCCCGCGACGAGCGTGGCCCAGCCGCCGCGCGGATAGTGGGCCTCGGGCGGCAGCTTCATGGCGCGGCGCAGCCGCTCGTGGGTGAAGGCGGCGGACAGCGCGCCCGGGTCGTGGTGGAAGACCGCCACGGCGGCGTAGTGCGCCGCGGCCCGCGCGTTCCGCTCACCGGCCACGGCGCTCGCCCACTCCATGAACGGCACGTCGGACGGCGCCTCGCGCCTGGCCAGCAGCCGCAGGAGGCCGGGCGGCGGGGTCCTGCGCAGCGCGCCGTCACGGTGGAAGCGCAGCCGCGTCCCCTCCAGCGGAGGGACCGGCGCCATGGGAGGCAGCAGTCCGCGCCGCTTGAGCCAGGTCCAGTGCGGGCCGCCTTTGTAGAGGGCGTGCGGCCCCTCGTTGGTGCGGTACGGTCCTTCGGCGGTGCGGGCCCGGCCGCCGAGGTCGCGGTGCGCCTCGTACAGGGTGACGGCGGCGCCCGCCTCGGCGCTGGCCAGGGCCGCGGTGAGTCCGGCGAACCCGCCGCCGACGACGGTGAGATGACGCGTGGGCATGGGAGCCTCCATCTGGGGTGGCGCGGCCCGTAGGGCCACTGGTGGCTGGTGGACGCCGGATTACGCGCGGGCCGCGCGTGCCGGTGGCCGGCCGCCCGGTTCCTGATGGCCGCTCAGCTCCCATGTCTGGCCCCCTACGAGGGCACGCCCCTGGTCGTCCTGCTCCTGCCCGTGCCCGTGTCCGCGTGCGGCGCGGGCCGTCACAACGTGCCGCTTCATGCCGCTGCTCCCTCCGCTCGAAGGTGCCGTGCCCCGCCCGGTGCGGGGCCTCCTGACCCGTACGACGAGGGAGGGGCGCGGAGTGTGACATTGAGGGGGCGGAGAGAGGCGGAGAGAGGCGGACGGGCGCGGTCGCCGGTGCCGGAGCCCGTCGCGTTCAGGACCCCGGACCGGTGCCAGGACCCTTGCCGGGTTCGGTCCTCGGCGCCGGAACCGGGGCGCCGGGTTCCGTTCCGGTCACCGGCGCCGGCGCCGGTGCCGGGACCGGGGACGGGTCCTCGCCGGGGTCCGCGCGCGAGTTTCCCGAGTGCGGGGTGCAGCGGCCCTCGGCCCGCCACTGCCGCACCAGCGCGCGGAAGATCGGCGGATCCTCCTGGTGCGCGCGCAGCAGTTCCGCGAGTACGACCGCCGGATCTCCCGGCTGGGACGACTGCGTGCCTGGGTTTCCCTGGGCATACATGACCTGTCCAACGCGCCTTTCCCCAGGTGGGCACGCTGCCGTCGTGCTGACACCCGCGTTCGGGCGTAGCGGGCCGCCCCGTACAGCCGGTGCGGAACGGCCCTCTCCTGCCCGTCCGGCGGGCCGTTGGCCGCCCACCCGGGCGCCTGACCGGGCATCTTTCCGAGCGCCTGTCCGGGCGCCGGGAACTCCTTCCTGACGTCACCCACAAGGCGGTGCGGTTCCTGCCGCCTGCCGGACGGGTGCTTCGAGGCGTACTTGTCCCGGTCCGCCGCGGAGAGGGAGCGTAGGAGCGCCCAGGTGCCGTCGCCGGATCAAGGAGTTCACGTGACGTACGACGCGTACGACCTCCAGGCCCTCCGCGAGCGCATACCCGCGCTCGGCGCGGGCCGCGCCTACTTCGACGGGCCAGGGGGCACCCAGACCCCACGGGCCGTCATCGAGGCCGTCTCCGACGCGCTGGCGAACCCGCTGGCCAACCAGGGCGAGAACACCCTGGGCGAGCGGAACGCGGAAGCCATCGTCGTCGGGGCACGCGCCGCGCTCGGCGATCTGCTGGCGGCCGACCCGTCGGGCATCGTCTTCGGGCGCAGCGCCACCCAGCTCACCTACGACCTCTCCCGCACCCTGGCCAGGACGTGGTCGCCCGGCGACGAGATCGTCGTGACGCGGCTGGACCACGACGCCAACATCCGCCCCTGGGTCCAGGCCGCGGCGCACGCGGGGGCCACGGTGCGGTGGGCCGACTTCGACCCGGAGACCGGCGAGCTGACGCCGGATCACCTGCGCGCCGCGCTCTCGGGGCCCGGGCGCACCCGGCTGGTCGCGGTCACGGCGGCGTCGAACCTGATCGGCACCCGGCCGCCCGTCGCGGAACTCGCCGCCCTGGCGCACGCGGAGGGGGCGCTGTTCCACGTCGACGCGGTGCACTACGCCGCGCACGCCTGTGTGGACCTCGCGGCGCTGGGCGCCGACTTCCTCGTCTGCTCCCCGTACAAGTTCCTCGGGCCCCACCTGGGCGTCCTCGCGGCCGACCCCGCTCTGCTGGAGACGCTGCGGCCCGACAAGCTGCTGCCCGCGACGGACGAGGTACCCATGCGCTACGAGCTGGGGACCCTGCCCTACGAACTCCTCGCCGGAGTCAGCGCCGCCGTCGACTTCCTCGCCGGTCTCGCCCCGCGCGGGGAGGGCGGCGGGCGCCGGGCGCGGCTGGTCTCCGCGCTCGCCGCGGTCGGGGCGCACGAGGACGCGCTGCGGCTGCGCGTCGAGAAGGGGCTGGCCGCGTTCGAAGGGGTCACCCTGTACTCGCGCGCCGCCGAGCGCACCCCGACTCTCCTGCTCACCCTGGAGGGCCGCGACACGGAGGCCGCCTCCCGCTTCCTCGCCGCACGCGGCGTCGACGCGCCGTCCGGCTCCTTCTACGCGCTGGAGCCCTCCCGCCACCTCGGGCTCGGGGACGCGGGCGGACTGCGCGTCGGCCTCGCCCCGTACAACAGCGCCGAGGACGTCGACCGGCTGCTGGAGGGGCTGGCGGACCACCTCGCCAGGTGACGGGAGAATGACGCCGAAGGCTGTGTGGGGGTGGCCCTGTTCAGGGAGGCGCCGTTCGCCGGTACACGCCGGACGGCCGCCTGGACCGGGAGATCACCTTGCCGGTCTCGCTGACGACGTCCTGCGCCTTCGGCGGGCCGGGCCTGACGGACCTCTACGTGACCACCGCGCGCCGCGACCCGTCCCCCGACCCCCTCGCGGGACGCCTCTTCGTGGTACCGGACGCGGGCCGCGGCATCGCGGGCACCCCCTTCGACGGCTGACGCCCGCGCGTCAGAGGGCGTCGTCAGGGGGCGTACGGGTGCGGCCCGGCGGCCCGTTCGTCGTGCGCCCGCCCGGGACCGCGCCGAACCGGCCGCCGCCTCACCCCCGTACCTCGGCGTACTCCTCCGTGTCCGGTGTGCCCTCCCGTACGCCGGAATCGCGGCGCCCGTACGTCACGCGCCCGGAGCGCTTCCGCGCTTCCGCGGCCCGTCGCGCAGCTTCCGTACAGGGCGCGGAGCGCCGTCTTCCCCTGCCGGGGCGTGCCAGGATCGGCGGCCGTACCGCACCCGGACCCGGACCCGGATCACAGGACGGCTCAGCTTACGGAAGACGGAGGGCCCGCCTCATGACCACGGTTGCCAGGAAGCGGCCCCTGGCCCTCCTCTTCGACGTGGATGGTGTGCTGATCGACTCGGGGGCCGCCCACGCACGCGTGTGGGCCGGATGGGCGCGGGCGCGCGGGCTGGACCCGGCGCTCGTGCAGCGGGCGACGCAGGGCCGCCGCCGCATCGACACGCTGCGGCGGCTGGCGCCCGACCGCCCGCCGGTGGAGGAGAACCGGCTGCTCGACGCGCTCATGGCCGCCGAGGAGCCCACCATCGCCGCCTACGAGGGCGTCCGCGAACTGCTGTGCTCCCTCGCGCCCGGCACCTGGGCCCTCGTGACCTCCAGCCGGGCCGGGACCACGGCCTCGCGCATGACCGCGCTCGGCCTTCCGCTGCCGGAGGCGCGCGTCTGCGCCGAGGACGTACGCGACGGAAAGCCGTCACCCGAGGGCTACCTCGCCGCGGCGGCGGCCCTCGGCGTGGCCCCCTCCGACTGCCTGGTGCTGGAGGACTCGCCCGCGGGGATACGCGCGGGCCGCGCCGCCGGATGCGTCGTCCACGCGGTGTCCACCACCCACCCGCCACACCGCCTCCGCGCCGCACATGCCTGTTTCTCCTCCCTCCGGGACGCCGTCGCCTCCGCACACGCGCACGCTTGTGATGTACGAAGTGCCCATTAAGTTGAACGAGAAGGTTCAAGTCGGCGCGCGGCGGCGCGCGACTCCCGTACAAGGCCGAGGGCGGTGAGTGCCGTCGCGGTGAGTGCGGTGCGGGAAAAAGTGTCGCCCGTGACGGGGGAGTTCGCTGATACTCGGGCCCATGGCGCACTTCTCCGACTTCGATACCCGCGGCTACCGGACGGTGGACGTGACCACCGGCTACGGCCAGTGGGTGGACACCTACGAACAGACCGTCGAGGACGTCATGGACCTCGCCGTGCTGGAGGAACTGGACGAGCCACGCTGGAGCGCGGTGCGCCGTGCGGCCGACCTCGGCTGCGGCACGGGGCGTACGGGCGCGTGGCTCAAGAGCCGAGGCGTCGCCTCCGTCGACGGTGTGGACCTCACCCCGGGGATGCTGGAGCGGGCGCGTGCGCGCGGCGTCCACGACCGGCTGGTGGAGGGCGACGTGCGCGCGAGCGGCCTGGAAGCGGGGGCCTACGACCTCGTCATCGCCTCCCTCATCGACGAACACCTGCCGAAGCTGCGGCCGTTCTACGACGAGGCGTGGCGCCTGGCGGACGAGGGGGCCATGTGCGTCATCCTCGCGTTCCACCCGCACTTCATCATGGCTTCGGGCATGCCCACCCACTTCACCAGCGCGTCGGGCGAGCCGATCGCCATCACGACCCACGTCCACCTCCTGAGCGACCACATCACCGCGGGCCTCAAGGCGGGCTGGACGCTGGCCGAGATGCGCGAGGGGGTCGTGGACGAGCGCTGGCTCGCGGTCAAGCCCAAGTGGGAACGCTTCCGCGGCCACCCCGTCTCGGCCGCCCTGGTGTGGCGCAAGCGGAGCTGAGCCAAGGGCCAAGGGCCAAGGGCCGGGGGAGGGGCGGTTCAGCGGGACCGGAGCGGCACGGGCCTGGCCCGTTCTCCGGACACGGCGGGTTCGGCGCGCCGCCCCTCGTCAGAGAGAGCCATGGAGAGGAACGCGAGCGCCGAGCAGCCCAGGGGCAGTGTCGCCAGCGAGCACAGCAGCAGGGCGAGCGCCACCGGGGTGAGCGTCAGCGCGGCGCCCGCCGCCGAGGGGCCCCCGACGCCGAGCCGGAGCAGCGCGGTGCGGGCCTCCTCACCCGCCGGTCCCGCCACGTACCGGAACAGCCCGTACCCGCACACCGTGGTCACAGCGCCCGTCGAGCACACCCCGCACACGCGCCACCAGGAGCTCCGCACCAGCGTCCACGAGCGGCGTAGCGCGGACAGCGGGGCGCGGCCCTCCAACACGGTCACGGCGGGCGCGAGCGCGAGGCGGACCCGTACGAAGAAGGCGAGGGCGAGGAGCGCGAACGGGACGACGCACCCCGTCAGCACCGTCAGCGCGCACTGCGCGGGACCGTGCGGCGCCGCGCTCACCCCGGGCACCGCGCCCGAGCGGACGGCGGCCATGGCGGCGCAGCCAGCCAGCGCCGTTCCGCCCACGCACAGCCACACCAGCAACTGCACCCCGAGCGCGGCCCGCAGCCGCGCGCGGGTGCGCCGCCACAACTCGCCCCTGGCCAGCGGCAGTCGCGTGGCGGCGGCTTCGAGCGCCACGCCGTGGGCGCTGTGGAGCACGGCCATGAGGCAGGCGGTGATGAGCAGCAGGAGCGGTACGAGTGCCGCGCCGACGGCGAGCGCTGACCCGGGCAGCCCGGCACCGGCACCGGCACCCGTGCCCCCGCCCCCGCCCACGTCGAGCCCTGTACCCGTACCGGGACCGGGGCCGACGCCCGGCCAGAAGGCGTACGCGGGGAGGGCGGCGGACCCCGGTGCGGAGGGCCGCAGCCAGCCGTCCGCCGCCGCGACCACGGCGGTCGCCGTGACCGCTGCCGCCGCGCTCACGGCGGTGACCACCCCGTAGAGCGGCCGCCAGTGGCGGCCGATGACGGCGAGGACGCCCCCGGCGATCTCCCCCGGACCGAGCGGCCGGGGTGCCACCGTCGGGGTGGGGACACCGCGCGCCGGGACCTCGCCGTCCGCCGTGGCGCTCGTCGCGCTCCGCATGACGCTCACCCTTCGCCGGTGCCCTGCCCGCTGTGATGTCGTGCTCTCCAGAACGGCGGAGTATTCCGACCCGGCGGATCACGTGGCAAGGACCGTCCCCGTACCGGGGAGAACCGTCCCTTCACGCGCACGACCCACGTACACCCGTGCGGTCCCAGGCCCCCCCGAAAGGGCACCGGAACCCCGCCTCGCACCCACCTCGCGCCCGCTCCGCTCCGCTGCCGCCGTGCGTGTGATGTTCGCGTGGGTGCCGGGGCGCATGGGTACGCGGTCGTCGGGCGGGGCAAGGCTTACCGTCGCGGACACCGGCCGACACGGACAGGCCGGCCGCCAGAGACCACGGGAGGTTTCCCAGTGAAGTTCGGCATCTCGACGTTCATCACGGACCAGGGCATCGCACCGGCCCCGCTCGGCCGGGCCGTGGAGGAGCGCGGGTTCGACTCCCTGCTGATCGCGGAGCACACGCACATCCCGGTGGAGCGCCGCTCGCCCTACCCCGGGGGCGGCGACCTGCCGGGGATCTACTACCGCACCCTCGACCCCTTCGTGGCACTGAGCGCCGCCGCCTCCGTGACGAACCGGCTGCTGCTCGGCACCGGCGTCGCGCTCGTGGCCCAGCGCGACCCGCTGACCACCGCGAAGGAGGTGGCCTCCCTGGACCTGGTCTCCGGCGGCCGGGCGGTCTTCGGCGTCGGCGTCGGCTGGAACCGCGAGGAGATGGAGAACCACGGCACGGACCCCACCAGCAGGGGCCGTCTCGTGGACGAGCGGCTGCGCGCGATGCGTGAGCTGTGGACGAAGGAGAAGGCGGAGTTCCACGGGGAGTTCGTGGACTTCGACCCCGTCTACGCCTGGCCCAAGCCCGTGCAGAGCCCGCACCCGCCCATCTACGTCGGCGGCGGCGAGGCCGCCTTCCCCCGCGTGGCCGCGCTCGGCGACGCCTGGCTGGCCAACAGCGTGCCGCCCGAGCGGCTCGGCCCGCAGATCGACCGGCTGCGCGAGTCGGCGGGACGCGAGGTCCCCGTCACGGTGTACGCGGCGCCCCACAGCGCCGAGGCGGTCGAGGGCTACGCGGCGCTGGGCGTGGAGCGGCTGCTGTTCTACCTGCCCACGAAGCCCGAACCCGAGGCGCTGGCCGTACTGGACCGGCTGGCCGAGGCCGCCGAAGCGCACCGCTGACGGGCCGGTCGCCGTGGCCACTCTGACGGGCGCCGAGGCGAGGGCGGCGTTCGCCGGGAGCAGGGTGGCCCGGCTGGCGACCGTGGACGCGGACGGCCGCCCCCACCTGGTGCCCGTCGTCTTCGCGGTGACGGGGGACACCGTGGTGACGGCCGTCGACCACAAGCCGAAGCGCACGACGCGGCTGAAGCGGCTGGCCAACATCGAGGCCAATCCCGCGGTGTGTCTGCTCGTCGACGCGTACGACGAGGAGTGGGAGCACCTGTGGTGGGCGCGCGCCGACGGCACGGCGCGCGTCCTGCCCCCGGCGTCCGACGCGTCCGACGCATGCGACGCGTCCGACACAACCGGTGCGTCCGGTGCGGCGGACGCCGCCAGGTCGGCCGAGCTGCTGGGCCTGCTCGTGGAG
The DNA here is from genome assembly GCF_054782395.1 of Streptomyces daliensis. Taxonomy (NCBI): domain Bacteria; kingdom Bacillati; phylum Actinomycetota; class Actinomycetes; order Kitasatosporales; family Streptomycetaceae; genus Streptomyces; species Streptomyces daliensis. The sequence goes on from NZ_BAAGSO010000106.1 coordinate 419,624, forward strand.
AAGTACGGGCACCACTACGCGGGCCGCCCGCCGCGCGGCCCGGTGACCGAGGTGACGGTCGGCCGCTGGAGCGGGTGGCGACTGGGGTGAGGGTCACCGGATCACCGCGTCACCGCGTCAGCGGATCTGGCGGCGTACCAGCTCGTGCAGTTGCCCGCCCGTGTCCGCGAGCAGCTCCGCGGGCGGGCCCTCCTGGACGATCCTGCCCTCCGACATGACCAGGACCCGGTCGGCGTCCATGACCGTGGAGAGCCGGTGCGCGATGACGACGCGGGTGGCGCGCAGTTCGCGGGTACTCTCGATCACGACGCGCTGGGTCTCGTTGTCCAGCGCGCTGGTCGCCTCGTCGAAGAAGAGGACGCGCGGACGCCGGATCAGGGCCTGGGCGATCATCAGCCGCTGGCGCTGGCCGCCCGAGATGGTGCCGCCGCCGTCCGAGAGCATCGTGTGCATGCCCATCGGCATGCGCTTGATGTCCTCGGCCAGGCCCGCCATCCTGGCCGCCTCCCACGCCTCCTCCTGCGAGTACATCTCCGTGCCGCAGATGGCGTCGAGGATCGACCCCGTGAAGGGCTGTGCGTTCTGGAGGACGACGCCGCACTGGCGGCGGACGCTTGCCTGGTCGAGGGCCGCCAGGTCCTGGCCGTCGTAGAGGACGCTCCCGGAGGCGGGCCGGTCGAAGCCGATGAGCAGCCGCAGCAGCGTCGACTTGCCGCAGCCGCTGGCCCCGACGACGGCGACGAACTCACCCGCGCGGATCCGGAACGAGACGTCGTCCAGCACCAGCGGGCCGTCGTCGGAGTAGCGGAAGGACAGTTGCCGCGCCTCGATGTCACCGGACAGCGCACCGGGCTGGGTGCTGGCTCCGCGTACCTCGGGCATCTCGTCGAGCACCGGCTTGATCTGCTCGAACATGGGCAGCGCCGAAGCGGCCGAGATCAGCGCGCCCGTGAGCTGGGTGACCGAGGTGAGCATCATCGTCACGGCGGTGTTGAAGGTGAGGAACGCGCTGGAGGAGAGGCTGCCGCGCGCCGGACCCGCCAGCAGCATGAACATGAGGAGCGAGCAGAGCGGCAGATAGACCGCGTTGACGACCGTGGTCAGGTTCTTGATCCGGCCCACCCGCTGCTGGAGTTCGCGGCTGCGCGCGAACTCGCGCGCCCAGTCCGCGTAGGCGAAGCTCTCCGCCGCCGCGACGCGCAGCTTCGGCAGCCCGCGCAGCGTCTGGAACGCCTGGTTGTTGAGCTTGTTGGTCAGCTCGACGAGTCTGCGCTGCCAGCGCAACTGCCACAGCCCCATCCCGAGGAAGACGGCGGCGATGACGGTCAGCATCCCGAGCGCGGTCAGCGCGAGCGGGACGCTGAAGAAGAGCAGCAGCACGAGGTTCATCGCGCCGACCGTCACCGACTGCACCGCCACGGGCCCGACGCCGGACAGCAGGCGTCGCATGGTGCTGACCCCCATGGCGGCGCTGGCCAGTTCGCCGGTGGAGCGCTCCGTGAAGAAGCGCGTGGGCAGCCGCAGCAGCCGGTCCCACACGGCGGGCTGAAGCGTGCTCTCGACGCGGCCCTCCATGCGCAGGATCGAGAGGTTCTGGAACAGCATGAACGCGGCCGAGACCACGCTCGCGACGATCACGGCCAGCGAGACCTGGACGATGAGACCGGTCTCGGCGTTGGGCACGAACTCACCCAGCACCTGCCCCGTCGCCACTGGCACCAGCGCCCCGAGGCCGACGGTGACCAGCCCGCCCAGCACGAGGTTGCGCACATCGCCGCGCGTGCCGCGCACGCTGAAGCGCAGCAGGCGCCAGGCGCTCATGGGGCGGTCGGGCAGCGGCCGGTAGAACATGACGGCGCGCGGCTCGAACTCCTCCGCGCGCTTGGCACCGATCCGCGTGCGCTCGCCGGACGCGTCGACGGCCTCGTAGCCGCCGCGCCGCCACAGCAGCGCCACCGGAGCGCCGCCGTCCGTGCGGTGGCCCACCAGGGGGCCGGTGTTCTCCCGCCACCAGCGGCCGTCGAGCCGTACGACGCGGGTGCGGATCCGGGAGCCGAGCGCGACCCGTTCGACGGCGCTCAGCCGCTCGTCCGGCGAGCGCACGCGCCGCGCGGGAGCCGACAGCGTGATCCCGGCCGCCTCGGCGACCCGGCGGCAGACGGCGAACGTGGCGTCGTCCCCGGCGCCCGGCGCGCGCACGGTGGACCTGCCCGAGGTGCCGATGGAGGCCACGAGCGCCTGGTCGGCCTGCGCGCGTACGGTCTCGCCCGCCTCGATCCCGGCGGCCGTGCGGTCCTCGTGGGCCCGCTCCAGGCGCTCGATCCAGCGGTCGAGCGTGGACAGCAGCCGGTACTGCTGGTTGACCATGCGCTGCCACATCGCGCCGTCGACGAGCAGTTCGCCCGCCGCCTCCTCGCCGAAGGCGGCACCGTACTCGACGCTTCCGGGGGAGACGGGCATCCACAGGACGTCCTCGTCCTCGTCCCCGTCCTGCCCCTCCTCGCTCGTGCCCTCGCCGGTGCCGCCCGGTCCGGCGCCGACGCTGCGCTGCCCGTCCAGCGGGGCGTCCGACAGCACGCGCAGACCGCGCCCCACACCGAGCGCGAACGCGTCCTCCAGCGGGCTGAGGCTCCCGGCCGGATCGCCGTACGGGTACGGGTACGGGTTCGGGGCGCCGTCGCCTTGGCCGTACGCGTACCCGGACTCGTAGCCCTGCCCGTAGCCGTACCCGTAACCGGCGTCCTGCGCGGGTGCGGGCTCCGGCCTGAACAGCTCCCGCAACTGGATGCGCCGCAGCACGCTCCCCTGGAGCGGCCTGCCCACCAGCGTGTGCCGAGGCCCCTCGACGGGGCCGATCAGCAGGGTGCCGGGCGCGAGGCGGCCGAGGAAGTGCCAGTGGCCCTGCTGGGAGGCGTCGACGGCGAACAGGTCCATAGCCCCGTCCTCGACGAGCCACAGGACCTGCGGGCCCTCCAGCGACAGGCTGCGTCCCCCGCTGAGGTCGGGGCGCTCGCCCAGCCCGCCGAGCGCGGCGATCACGGCGTCACCGGGGCCCGCGTCAGGGCCCGTGCCTATGCCTGTGCCTATGCCCGTTCCGGTGGCCTCCGGCTGCTGGTGAACGGACGTCAACTCAGTGCTCCTTGACCAGGTCGGCGTACGGGCCCCGCGCGGCCACCAGTTCCTCGTGCCGCCCGCGCTCCACGACGGTCCCGTGGTCCAGCACGACGATCTCGTCGCTGTCGCGCACGGTGCTCAGCCGGTGCGCGATCACCACGCAGGCGCAGCCGCGCCGCCGCAGGTTATCGATGATGACCCGCTCGGTCTCCGCGTCCAGCGCGCTGGTCACCTCGTCGAGCACCAGGATGCTGGGCCTGCGCACCAGGGCCCTGGCGATCTCCAGGCGCTGCCGCTGCCCGCCGGAGAAGTTGCGCCCGTCCTGCTCCACCCGGCAGTGGATGCCGCCGGGGCGGCGGCTGAGCGTCTCGTGGATCGCGGCGTCCTGGAGCGCGGCCACCACCGCCTCGTCCGGGATCGACGGGTCCCACAGCGCCACGTTGTCGCGCACGGTGCCCTCGAAGAGGAAGACGTCCTGGTCCACGAACGACACCGAGGCGGCGAGCGCGCCCCTGGGGATGTCCTCCAGCCGCTGCCCGTCGATGCGGACCGCGCCCTCCCACGGGCTGTAGAGGCCGGAGATCAGCCGCGACACCGTCGACTTGCCGCTGCCCGAGCCGCCGACGAGCGCGACCTGCTGGCCTGGCCCCACCGCCAGCGAGAAGTCCGTGAGCAGCGGCTTGTCGAGCGGGCTGTAGCCGAAGGTGACGTTCTCCAGTGCCACGTGCCCCTTGAGCCTGCGCGTGCTCGCCTCGGGTTCGCGGCGCGTGTAGAGCGGGTCGACGGGGAAGTTCTCCACGTCCTTGAGGCGTGCCACGTCGGCGGCGAAGTCCTGGATGCGCCCCGCGACCCCGTTCAGCCGGGTGATGGGCGCGGTGAAGCGGGTCACCAGCGCCTGGAAGGCCACCAGCAGCCCGATGGAGATATGGCCCTCCACCGCGCGCATCCCGCCGATCAGCAGGATGAGCGCGCTGTTGAGCGCCGCGAGCGTGGGCGCCACGACGGCCAGCGCCGCGCTCGGCACGCCGAGCCGCTGCTGCTCCTCCAGCGTCGTCGCGTGCTGGCCCGCCCAGCGGCGGAAGTAGCCGTTCTCGCCGCCGGTCGCCTTCATCGTCTCGATGAGCTGGAGGCCGCTGTAGGAGGTGTTGGTGAGCCGTGCGCTGTCGGCGCGCAGCTTCTGCGTACGGGTGGCACGCAGCTTCACCACCACGCGCATCGCGACCACGTTGAGCAGCGCGATCAGCACGCCGACGACGGTGAGCTGCGGATCGTAGGTCCACAGCAGCACGGCGTAGAGGATCACCACGACCGCGTCCACGCCCGCAGCGGCGAGGTCCCTGGCCAGGGTCTCGGCCACCGTGTCGTTGGACTGGAGGCGCTGCACCAGATCGGCCGGGTTGCGCTGCGCGAAGAAGGTGACGGGCAGTCTGAGCAGATGCCGCAGGAAGCGGGCGCTGCTCAGCGTCGAGGAGATGATGCGCCCGCGCAGCAGGTTGGCCTGCTGGAGCGCGGTGAGGACGACGGTGAGCACCACCATGGCCGCCATCGAGGCGAACAGCACGCCCAGCGAGGACGTCTGGTCGCCGATGAGGAACATGTCGATGTACGTGCGGCTGAGCGCGGGCACAGCCGCGCCGACGCCGACCAGCAGCAGGCTGGCCAGCAGCGCGGCGAGCATCGTGCCCGTGGTGCCGCGCAGCCGCGCGGGCATGGCGCCCATGATCCCGGGCTTCCTGCCGCCCTTGCGGAAGCCCTCGTCCGGTTCGAAGGTCAGCACGACGCCGGTGAAGCTGCTGTCGAAGTCCTCCATGGACACGAAGCGGCGGCCCTTGTCGGGGTCGTTGATCTGCACGCCCCGGCGGCCGAGGCGGCGCGCCGTGCCGTCGTAGACGACGTAGTGGTTGAACTCCCAGAACAGGATGGCCGGGGCCCGCACCTCGGCGAGCGCGGCGGGCTCCATCTGCATGCCCTTGGCCTTGAGGCCGTAGGAGCGCGCCGCCTTGAGGAGGTTGCTGGCGCGGGAGCCGTCGCGCGAGACGCCGCAGGCGATGCGCAGCTCTTCGAGGGGGACGTGCCGCCCGTAGTGCCCGAGCACCATGGCCAGCGAGGCGGCGCCGCACTCCACGGCCTCCATCTGGAGGACGGTGGGGGTGCGCACGCTCTTCCCCTGGCCGCCCTTGGGCAGCGGCTGCGGGCGCGTGCGGTTGGCGCGCCGCCGCCCCGACCTGGGCTCGGGGCGGTGCCTGCCGCGGCCCGCTGGGGGCAGTTGCTGCGCGCCGGGGGAGGGGCTGGGGGCGGGGGTGGACGGGGAGGACTGCGGCGCGGTCACGGGAGGAGCCAATCGATCGGACGCTGCGCGGCGAGGTGGATGGCGCCGTCGGCCAGGGTCATGGAGTCGATCGCGTACGGCGGACCCTGCTCCGACGACCAGGTGTAGCCGGACTTGGTGCGGGAGGAGCGGTCGAGCCGCACCATGACAGCGACCGGGTGGCCCTGCCGGGAGAACTGGCGGCTGAGCTGCGTATCGCCGAGGAACCCGGCGATCTGCCGCTCCGTCTGGGGCGTACGGCCCACCGCCTGCACCCGGCCGCGCAGCACGCCGAACTGCTGGGTGGGCGCGGACTGGACCGTCAGATCGACGGAGGCGCCCACGGGAACCGTCGCGCCGCTGTCCCCCGGCACGTAGAGCATGGCCACAAGGGGCTCGTCGGGGCGCTCGACGCGTTCGACGGTGGCCACGTCAGCTCCGGTGGTGACCACGCTGCCGATCTTGGACACGAGGGTGGTGACGCGGCCCGCGGCGACGGCGCGCACGGCGCGGTAGCCGCGCTCCGTACGGACCTTGAGCAGCGGAGAGCCCGTGCGCAGCGTCTCGCCCTCCTTGGCGAGCACCTCGGTGACCTGCCCGGCGACCGGGCTCTGGAGAACGTAGCTGCCCTGGGCGTGGGTGAGCACCCCGGGCGCGCTGAGCTTGGAGGAGACGGAGCCGGTCACGGCCCAGAAGCACGCGGCGGCCATGACGACGACCGTGACGGTGAGCACGAGCCAGCCCTGCGGGCGGGCGAAGCGCACCGGAAGATCGAGTTCTTCGGGCGATTGCAGCTTGGAAAGCGCCTTTTGCCGGAACTGCACGGAACTATTCCCTCAACTGCATTCATCTCATTCGGGCCCAACGCGGCCTGACGCTAACACGGACGTCGCTGCGCGCCGATGGCCGTCATCCGGCCCGGCCCAAAGGTGTCCGAAGGCCCCGGAACGGTGACGTTCCGGGGCCCACGGTGCGCTCCAGCGGCAGTTTTACGTGCCGAAGAGCGGAGCTTCAACGCTCGTGATTCCGCCGCTCGGCGGCGAAGGGCGCCTCAGAGACCGGCGAGACCGGTGACCGCGGTGGTGTTGACGCCGGTGACCTGCGAAACGGTGCCGGTGACCTCGGAGACCGGGGCCACGGAGTCGACGGTGCCGACGACGTCGCCGACGACCGGGCCGAGAACGCCACCGGACACGTTGTCCAGGTCGCTGTCGGAAATCTCGCGGGTCTCAACCTGGGGGGTGAAGTCCATGACTTGGCCCTTCTTTCGTCTGTGCTGGGTATTTCAGTAGGCCGACGGGCAGGCTGCCGGGTAAATGGCGGCCCGTCCGTCTGGGCGGTCGTCAGGCTGCCAAAAAGGCGACCATTTCTTCAACTCCCGCAACTGGCCCGATCAAAGCATGTCGGCGGGGCGCACGGCCACTCGGTCAACTGCCGATTCAGGGAGCATCCCCGGACAGAACTTCGCCGAAGTGGACTCCCTTGCACCGCTTGGTGGCGACGTCTTCACACGATCGGCAGAAGCCATTCTCTCCGGGTGGCACAGTGTGTCACGAGTAAGCGGACATTCCCGCGCCAACGGGTAATTGGATGCCCCGGGCATCCGAATTTCGCCGGGTGTCGCGGGTCGTATGCGTTCCCGATGTGCAGATCCGCTGAAAGCGCGGTGCGGAGCGCATATGTGCAGGTCCAGACCGTGCGCGCGCCTGTCCACAGCCGGGTCCGAGGGTCGGACCGGGCTCGAATTCGCATGGGGCGAGAAAAGGGAATCGGAGGTCGTGCGGTGCACGCGGGTGCGTGCGGGTGTACTGCGGACTTAAGTGCTCCGCGTCCTTCGATGTCGCGTTTTTCCGCATGTGGAGGTGCTTCTGCCGCATGTGCGGGTGGTGCCGGTCAAGTGGCGATACGGCGAACTCCCGTGGCGTGCCCGTCGTGAGGGCAGACGCAGTGGGCGCGTGCGGGGTTGAGCCGCGGCCCGCTCTGACCGGTGGAGAAGTTGTGGGGAGGGGTGCCCGGCGGGGGAGGCCCGGCAGGGGAATTCCGGTACGGGAATTCCGGTGCGGAAAATATCCCGGCGCGGGCCCTTTCCGTGGATGTCCGGTCCCCTGGGCGGCCCTCGCGATACCGGCCGCTGCGCGGTGAACGCGACCTGGCCGCGCCGGACATCGGCCGCACATCAAGCGGATCAGATCCTTCCGTGTTCTGGGTCCGCCTCGCCCGGCCGTACCCGGAACGTTCCCTCCCCCTTCGACGGGTGGATGAGGACGGTCCGCTTTCCCGTGCCCACACGAAGCACCGCTTCCCCACCGGAACCCACAAATCCGCAAACCCATTCAGAATGGGACTGGCGAGCGGGCAGGCGGACGGCAATGATGGCGGCATGACGGGGCGAGCTGGAGCAGGGGGAGGGGGCCGGCTTGTCGACGGGGCTGTGGCCGGGAGGCTGACGCTGTGCGCCGTATCGGGGAACCGGAGCACAGCCGTGCGCTCAACCGCCCTCGTGGGGACGAGGGCCAGGACATCCAGTACACGCGGCACATCCAATACGCGCGGCACATCCAGTGCACGCGCCGCACGCAGTGGCGGTACACCGCCGTGACACCGGTCGTACGAGGTCGGCGCGGGGCCAACAGCCCTCGCCCCGGGCCGTATCCGCGCACCGACACCGCATCGGCGACACCCGCCGGCGGACGGACGGCGGCAACCACCGGACCGCACGCGTGCGTCCTTGTCACCGTCCGGCCGGGCACCGCCCGGCCGCGTGCCGCCTCGAAGCTCCGCGTCCCGCACACGCGGCGGGGTCTTCGGGCCGGCGAGCACAGTCACAGCACGGGGGGGCGGGTGATCCCGCTGTACGAACGAGAAGCGCTGGTGGTTTCCGCGCTTTAGGCGAACGGCACCGGGACGTGCCGCGCCGGTCGGCAGACGGCCGACAATCCTGTCTTGCGTCTCTATGTGGTGGCCGGGCCTCGGGGTGGCCTCGGCCGATCGCTTTTCAACTAGGACATCAACCGTCAGGTTTCGGGGGTGGAACCGGCTATGAAGTTGGTGGAACGGGACAAGGAGCTGGCGATTCTGGGGGGCATGCTCGACGCGAGTGCGGCCGGGCATGGCGGAGTGGCGTTGATCAGTGGTGCCGTGGCCAGCGGCAAGACGGCCCTGCTCCGCGCTTTCGGGGAGCGCGTGGGTGCGACGGGGGCGCTGTTCCTCCAGGCCACGGGCTCGGGCTTCGAACGGGATCTGCCGCTCGGAGTGATGGGGCAACTGCTGCTCGGAGCCGATCTGCCGGAGGCGGACACCGCGCTCGCCACCCGGCTGCTGGACCTGGTCGCGGTGACCGCGCCGGTGCGGGCCGCGGAGGGAGCCATTCCCGCGGAGCTGGCGATCAATGTGTTTCCCAGGCTCTGCGGAATTCTCCTCGCCCAGGCGAGGAGGCGGCCCGTGGTGCTCAGTATCGATGACGTACACCATGCCGACGCACATTCGCTCGAATGCGTACTCTATCTCGCACGTAGGCTCGAAGTAAGCAGAATTCTCGTGGTGTTGGGCGAAAGCAGCAGTTTTCCCTGGGAGGACTCGCGTTTCCGGGACGAATTGCTGCACCGGCCCGGTTGCCGCCATCTGCGGCTCGATCTGCTCCCGTGGCAGGGCGTCACGGAGATGATCACCGCGGGGCTCGGCGGGCGCAGAGCGCGTCCGCTCGCCTCCGACTTCCACTGGCTCAGCGGCGGCAGCCCGCTGCTGATGCGCGCGCTGCTGGAGGACTACCACGCCTCGGAGCGGGCCGGTTCGGCCGAACTGGTGCCGGGCGAGGCGTTCGAGCAGGCCGTCACCTCGTGCCTGTACCGCAGCGACATCGCCACCCGGCGCGCCGCCTGGGCACTCGCGGTGCTCGGCCCGGACGTCTCCCACGACGCGCTCGCCGAAGTCCTGGGCACCTGCCCGGAGTCGGCGGACCGCAGTCTGACGGCGCTGGGCGAGATGGGGCTGCTCAGCTCCGGCTGGTTCCGGCACGAGGCGGGCAGGGCGGCGGTGCTCCAGAGCATGGAGCCGCCCCACCGCGCCCGGCTCGAAGCCCGGACGGCCGAGGTGCTGCACGACCGAGGCGAACCGGCCGTCGTCCTGGCCCGGCATCTGATTGTGGCCGAGCCCATCGAGGCGTCGTGGACCCTGCCCACCCTGCTGGAGGCGGCGGAACGGGCGCTCGACGAGGACGAGGTCGGCCTCGCGCTGGACTGCCTCCGCGTCGCGGGCGACTCCTGCGCCGACGAGCGGCAGGACCTGACGGTCAGGGCTGCCCTCATCCGCGCGGGCTGGCGCATCAACCCCTCGGACGCGGCGGGCCAGCTGCCCGCGCTGACCGGGGCGGCGCTCGAAGGGCGCCTCGGCGCGAGGGACACCAAGGCCCTGGTCGGCTGCCTGCTGTGGTTCGGCAAGGTCGACGAGGCGCTCGGCGTGCTCGGCGCCGCCTCGGCCCGCCGGACGCGGGCCCCGGGCGAGGACGCACCGGCGCGGGGGCGGCCGGCCGTCGAGGGACCGGTGACGCAGGGACCGGCTACGGAGGCACCCGTGGCGGAGGCGCCGCGCGGGGGCGGCGGCTTCCTGGAGCCCGACTTCGTCCGGCTCTGGATGACGTACGGCTACCCGGGCCTTCCCGGCGCCCGTCGGCCAGGACTCCCCGGCGCCGAGCACCGAAGGCCCGGCGACGGCCACGCGCGGGGCCCCGAGGGGCCCCGTACGCCCGCGGGCACGCCCGCCGCCGTGCCGGGCGGCGGCGGCCCGTCGTCGCCCGGCACGGAGGAGCTGGCGATGTCGCTGCTGGACAGGCTCCTGGGCCAGGGGACGGAACCGTCCCGTGGGGCCACCGCCGAGGTGGCCGCGAGGGCGGAGGAGGTGCTGGAGAGCACACGCCTCAAGGAACGCACCCTCCCGGCGCTGATGGCCGCCGTGGCCACGCTCGTCTTCGCCGACGAACTGGGCAAGGCGGCCCGCTGGTGCGACGCGCTGTACGAGGAGGCGACGGAGCGGCACGCGCCGATGTGGCAGTCGCTGGCCGCGGCGGCCAAGGCGCTGGTGGACATCCGGCGGGGAGGGCTGAGCGCGGCGGAGGAGTCGGCGCACACCGCGCTGACCCTGGTCTCGCCTGAGGGCTGGGGCGCGGCCATCGCCACCCCCGTCGCCGCGCTGCTCTACACCAAGGCCATGATGGGCCGGTTCGACGAGGCGGCGGCGCACTTGAGCGTGCCGGTGCCCGAGGCGGCCTTCCGCACGCCGGGCGGGCTGTTCTACCTGTGGGCGCGCGGTCACTACTACCTCGCCGTCGGGCGCCCCTACGCCGCGCTCGACGACTTCCACGCGTGCGGCGATCTCATGATCAAGTGGGAGCTGGACTTCCCCGCCTTCGTGCCGTGGCGCACCGATGCCGCGCAGGCGTATCTCTCGCTGGGGGACGAGCACCGGGCACACGCGCTGGCGGAGGAGCAGCTCGTGAGGGTCGGCACCGCACGCACCTGGATGCGCGGGATCTCGCTCCGGGTGCTCGCTGCCACCGTCGAGCCGGGGAAGCGGCCCCGCTTCCTCAGCGAGGCCATCGAGATCCTCCGGGAGCGCGGGCACCGGCTGGAGCTGGCCCGTGCCATGGACGAACTGGCCCTGGCCTACCGCGAGCTGGGCGACGAGGGCAGGGCCCGGGCACTCGCGCGCAAGGCGCTCCAGTTGATGCGGGAGAGCGGGGTGGAGCCGCCCGCTGAGGAGGAGCGGATCCGCCGCGCTGAGCCCGCGGCTCCCGCGCCCGACGAACAGCCCTGGTCCCCGGGCGAGCTGTGGCAGCCTGGCGAGCTGAGCGAGGCGGAGCTGAGGGTGGCCACGCTCGCGGCGCGCGGGCACACCAACCGGCAGATCGCGGGGAAGCTGTTCATCACCGTCAGCACGGTCGAGCAGCATCTGACCCGGGTCTACCGCAAGCTCGACGTCCAGCGCAGGACCGACCTGGCGGCCAAGCTCAGATCGGATGTCGCGGGACCACCGGGCAGGCCCGAGGGCGGCCGGGAGACCGGCACCGTCCGCAATCGCCTTCGCGCCGTCTGACGCCGCCTGCCGTCCGACGCTCCTACGGGCGCGGTCGTCCTCCTCGCATCGGGGAGGACGACCGCGCCCGTACCGCTGTGCGGGGAGCGGGAATTTACGCAGTTGGACACGGCCCGGATAGGCACCGGATTCGTTGAGGATTCTCCGGCCCACTTCTACTCTGTACGGAAATGAGAGGCGCGTCACAGAACTTGGGCACAAGCCCCGAACTGGATCGCGCGCATTGGGCGCCGGGGGAGAACATGAAATTTAAAGAACCGCCTGGCCGGTTCTAGTCGTGGGTGCCCCCCTCCGTGCGCGGACGGCTCACGGATGAATGACCGGCGAGGCACGGCGCCGGTCCCGTAAAGGCAGAGGGAGCCCTCATGGCGGGCGCGGTTCCGGAAGTGGCACGGCGGCGCGGGCGCGCCGCCGGAGGCCGGGTGCGCGGCGGCCGTGCAGCCCTCGGTCACCGCGGGATGTCGCGTGCGGTGCCGGTGCGCCGGGCGAGCCGTGTGCGCGCGTCGTCCCGTCGCCCCGGGGGAACGGGCGCGACGGAGGTGCGCCGCGGGCGAGAGCTGGGCCGGAAGCGACACTGTCCGGTAACTGGCAGGTTCTGTCCGCTGATGTGTCGTATTCCCGGTAGGGGTAGGGGTACCCCCATCCGGGCGATGTACGAGCCGACGCGCTGCCCGTCGGTCCGCGAAGCGCCGAAAGCCCGGGTGGTCTGGTCCAGTTGCTGGACACCCCCACGTTCACCAGGGACTTCACGCGCCGAAGACGTACGTACCAGTGATGATGTCGAGCGCGGTTTCCCGCCCTCCGGGCCGGAGATCGCCGTCCGCTGGCCGAGAAGCCAGGGAAACGTGGATAGGGGTACTGACTGTGAACTCGTGGTGTCGCGGGGTGCTGGCCATTCTTGATCCGCGGGATAAGGCGTAGGCGTGCGGTACGCACAGGGTGGCGGGCTGACCGCCGAACGGCAGGAGTTCCGGGAGCGGCTGAGACTCCAGGCCGCCGAGCGATTCGAACGGGGTGAGACGAACGCCGTCATCGCCAAGGACCTGCGGATCAGCGTGCGTTCGGTGCAGCGCTGGCGCCGCGCATGGCAGCAGGGCGGCCCGCTCGCGCTGAACTCGAAGGGACCCGCGTCCAGGCCCCGGCTCAGCCCCGCGCAGTTCCGTGAGCTGGAGGCCGAGCTGGCCAAGGGGGCCGCGGCGCACGGCTGGGCCGACCAGCGCTGGACGCTGGAGCGCATCAGGGCCGTCATCGCGCGCAGGTTCCACATGACGTACACCATCCAGGGCGTGCGCAAACTGCTGCGCCGTCACGGCTGGTCGTGCCAGGTCTCCGAGCGCTGGGCGACGGGGCGCGAGACGCTGGCCGAGGGGTGGATCAAGCAGGCGTGGACGCAGCCGGAACCGCCGAGGCGGCGCCAGGCACTCCGCGCCGACGACGCCATGGAGGGCCGCGAACTCCTGGTGGAGTGACCGCCGTCCGGCGCGCCTCCCGGTGGCGACTCCCGGCGTGCATCGCGTAGGGCGGTTGCCCACGGCATCCGGTTTTCCTCGCCGTGCGGAAATGTGCACTACGACATCACGAGTTCAGGGGCGGCAGATAGGGGTGCCTGGGCTCATAAGACGCTGTTAAAGTTAGTGTCCGAATAGGGGAGACTCGTCCGTTTCTACGTGGCGGACTGAGTAACGGGGAGAGGTCGAGTGGAATTGACAACGGGCAGAGTTCTGCAATTCGACGAGATGCGGGGCTTCGGATTCATCGCGGCCGATGACGGCGGCGATGACGTATTCCTGCACACCTCGGTCTTCACGGGGGACCCGAGCGATCTCGTGCCGGGGGCACGGATCGAATTCGAAATCATGGCCGGTGACCGGGGGCGCAAGGCATTCGCGGCGCGCCTGGCCGAGGAAACCGTCGATGCCGTTGACCAGTCCGCACCGTCCGTTCCCGAGGTGCAGGCGGCCAGGATCGCCGGGGAGGGGACGTGCGAGGTCCTCACCCGTGACGACTTCGGGCACGCCGTCACCGAGCTGCTGCTGGAAGCCGCACCGAGCCTGACCGGGGGCCAGGTACTCCAGGTGCGGCAGGGGCTGCTGGAGTTCGCCACGAAGCGTGGATGGGTCGACGCCTGACCGCACGGGGGCTACGGCACCTCCCGGCGGATGACGCGGGGAGGGCCGTACCAGCGGTCCGGCGTACATCATTCGGTGCGTCAGCGCTCGCTTGCGCACGGGGGATACGAAATCGTGAGGAGCTGGAGTTGGAGCCTGGGCAGGCGCAATTCGATCAACAGATAGTCGAAGAAGTCGAGATCAGCTCATTGTCGGTGATGGGCTCGCCAAGAATCTCCGGAGAAGATCCGGAACATGTCGAGGCACTGGCGGTGGCGCAGGCCCCGCTCCCACCGATCATCGTGCACCGCGCGACGATGCGCGTCATCGACGGACTGCACCGATTACGAGCCGCCGAAGCACGCGGACAGGACAAGATCGCCGTCAGGTTCTTCGACGGTGACGAGGCCGACGCCTTTGTCCTGGCGGTGGAATCCAACATCACACACGGCCTTCCCTTGTCGATGGCCGACAGAAAACAGGCGGCGGGGCGCATCATCGTGTCCCACGCGCAGTGGTCGGACCGGATGATCGCCTCCGTCACCGGGATCGCTCCCGGCACGGTCGCCGACATCCGGAGGAAGGTCTCGGCGGGAACGGCCGTCGAGGGCAGCAGGATCGGACAGGACGGCCGGGTCCGTCCCATCAACGGAGCCGAGGGGCGCAGGCTCGCCGGCGAACTCATCGCCGAGAACCCGGATCTGTCGCTGCGGCAGATCGCCCGGGCCGCGGGGATCTCCCCCGAGACGGCCCGTGACGTGCGGAACCGGATGCGCAGAGGAGAGGAGCCGCTCTCGAAGCCTCGTGGCAAAGCACGTACCCGCCACGAGGGCAGGCCGGCCGGTCCCCGCGGTGGCTTCGGCAGCAACACCGCGCCCGCGCGGACACCGATCGAGGACCGTATCGCCGCCGTGGACCGCCTCAAGGCGGACCCGGCACTGAGGTTCAGCGAGACCGGCCGCACACTGCTGCGGCTGCTCAACATCCACATGCTCACCGCGGAGGAGTGGGAGGAGATCATCGACAATGTGCCGCCGCACTGCAGCGGCATCGTCGCCACGCTCGCCCGCGAGTGCGCGGGGATCTGGGGAGAGATCGCGGTGCGGGTGGACCACCAGATGGCGGAGATCGTCTAGCGCTGTGGGTCGAGGACGGAAGGCTTTTCGGGGGCTGTGGCTGTTCAGGGGGCTGGTGCTGGGGTTGGGGTTGGGGTCGGGGGCTGCGGGCTGAGA
>NZ_BAAGSO010000107.1:0-109421 GCF_054782395.1 Streptomyces daliensis
GCCGCGCCCGCCGTCCCGGCCGCGCCCGCCGTCCCGGCCGCGCCCGCCGTCCCGGCCGCGCCCGCCGTCCCGGCCGCGCCCGTCGTTCCTGGCCCGGCCAGGGAGCGCAGGGTGTCCATGAGGACGTGGGCCATGTTGTAGAGGACGAGCTGGGCCCCCTGGCGCTCGGCGGCCCGGGCGGCGTCGAGACCCGGCACGATGGTCATCACCGCGCGCTCGTTGGCCCGTGCCGCGTCGTGTGCGCGGGCGGTCAGCCCGTCGACGACGCCGGGTCCGGGGAAGCCGCAGTCCGCTGCCAGGTCGGCGGGACCCACCAGGACCGCGTCCACCCCCTCCGTCGCGGCGATCGCGTCGGCGGCTTCGCAGGCCCGCCGCGTCTCGGCCATCGCCACGACCAGGGTCTCGCGGGACGCGGCCACATGGTCGGCCGCCGTGACCGTGCCGAACCGGCCCGCTCTGCTGTAGGTGGCGAAGCCCCGCTCTCCCCACGGCGGGTAGTGGCTGGCGGCCACCGCCCGCGCGGCGTCCTCGGGGCCGTCCACGTGCGGGTGGATCAGCCCGGCGGCGCCCAGGTCGAGGCAGCGCAGCGCGAGCGCCGGTTCGGCCGAACCCACGCGGACCAGAACGTCGAGCCCGTGCGCCGCCGCGGCCGTGAGGTGCTGCTGGAGCAGCGCCGTATCGGCCGGTCCGTGCTCGCAGTCGATGACGGCGTAGTCGAACCCCGCGACACCCGCCATCTCCACCAGCGTCTCCGAGGGGAGCCGCAGCAGCACGCCCCGCAGCCGCTCGCCGTCCGCCAGGCGCCGCTTGAGGCTGCGGCGCGACGGGTGCGGCGTGCTCCGTGCCGTCACCGTGCCACCATCCCCGCGGAGAGGTCGATGTCGGCCCCGCACAGTCCGCGCATGCGCAGCATCGCGCTGACGGCCTCGCCCACCTCGTCCTCGGTGACCATCCGGCCCAGTGCCGAGCGGGCGACGAACGCCTGCTCGGCCTCCGCGTACGTACTGCCCGTGCGTTCCGCCTCCAGCCGGAAGTTGCGCTCCATGCGCGGCCCCGAAACGGGCCCGGGGGACAGCGAGTTGACGGTGACGCCCGAAGGGCCCGCCTCGGCCGCCAGCGTGGCCGTGAGACCGATGACCGCCATCTTGGACGCGCAGTAGGGGGTGCGCCGCGCCAGCGGGCGCTTGCCCGAGACCGAGGCGACGTTGACGATGTCGCCCGCGCCGCGCGCGGTCATGGCGGGCAGGAAGGCCCGGCACATCAGGAACACCCCGCGCACGTTCACGTCGAAGACCTCGTCCCAGTCCCGCGGGGTGATCTCGGTCAGCGGGGCTACGGGGCCCGCGATCCCGGCGTTGTTGACCAGGACCGATATCTCCTCACCGGCCAGGCTCCGGGCGAGTTCCCCGACGTCGTCGGGGCGCGAGACGTCGCAGACACGGTGCGAGACGTGCGGGCCGAGCCGCGACGCGGTCTCCTTGAGCGTGGCCTCGTCGCGGCCCGTGATCACCACCCGGGCCCCGTCGGCGAGCAGCGACCTCGTGATGGCCCTGCCGAGGCCGCTGCCTCCCCCGGTGACGAGCGCGGTACGCCCGGCCAGTGGTGCGGCGCGGTCCGCCAGTGGCGGGGTGGGGCCGGTCATGCGGCGCCCTCCTCGTTCCACGGCAGGGCACCCTCGCCGTACTTGGCGGCGCGGACATCGCCGGAGCGGGCGTGGCCCTCGAACAGCTCGACGCGCGCGGCCCGGCCGCACACCTCGCCGAGCAGCGCGGACGACGCGGTGTCGGTGACCTCCTGGTACGTCACCGTCTTGAGGTACTTGCCGACCCACAGGCCGCCGGTGTAGCGGGCTGCGCCACGCGTGGGCAGGACGTGGTTGGTGCCGATGACCTTGTCGCCGTAGGAGACGCAGGTGCCCTCGCCGAGGAAGAGCGCACCGTAGTCCCGCATCTTCTCCAGCGCCTGGCGCGGGTTCTCGGTCAGCACCTCCACATGCTCGCTGGCGTAGGAGTCGGCGATCCGGAACGCCTCGTCGAGGGTGTCGGCCACCACGATCTCGCCGTGGTCGCGCCAGGCCGGTGCGGCGAAGTCCCGGGTGGGCATGGTGGGCAGCAGCCGCTCGATGTGCCGCTCGGCCTCGCGGCCCAGCTCCTCGGACGTGGTGACCAGCACGGCGGGGGAGTCCGGGCCGTGCTCGGCCTGCGACAGCAGGTCGACGGCGACGACGAACGGGTCCGCGTGCTCGTCGGCGATCACCAGGATCTCGGTGGGACCGGCGAACAGGTCGATGCCGACCTCGCCGAACAACTGCCGCTTGGCCTCCGCCACATACGCGTTCCCCGGGCCGGCGAGCATCGGGACGCGCCCGATGGTCCCGGTTCCCACGGCCAGCGCCGCGACGGCCTGGACGCCGCCCAGCAGGTAGATCTCGTCGGCGCCCGCGAGGTGCATCGCCGCGACCGTAGCGGCGGGGACCTCGCCCCGGATGGGCGGCGTGCAGGCGGCGACGCGCGGAACGCCCGCCACCTTGGCGGTCACGATCGTCATATGGGCCGACGCGGTCAGCGGGTAGCGGCCACCGGGGACGTACGCGCCCGCGCCGGACACGGGGACGTGCCGGTGGCCGAGGTGGACGCCGGGCAGCGTCTCGATCTCGACGTCGCCCAGCGCGTCACGCTGGGCCTGGGCGAACGTGCGCACCTGCCGCTGCACGAAGCGGATGTCGTCCAGGACCGTGCCGGGCACCTGGGAGACGATCCGCCGGGTCTCGTCGGGGCTCAGGCGGAAGGACGCGGGGCTCCAGTCGTCGAACCTCTCGGAGTACCGGCGGACCGCGTCGTCGCCGTGCTCACGGACGTCGTCGAGGATGACGCGGACGCGCTCGGCGACATCGGCGCGGGCCGCGGTCACTTGGGCCGCTGGCACGGGGGACTTGAGGTGTCGGGGCATGACGGCTCTCTTCCACTGCTGGTGAGGGGCAAGGGGGAGGGATGAAGGGGGAGTTCGGAAGTCCGGAGGGTGTTCAGGGGGCGGAGGGCGCGGCGCTCTGGGGCGCCGTCCCGGTGGTTCCGGTGACGGCCGCGGCCAGTTCGCGCAGCGCGCCCTTCACCGCGTCGGGCCGCTGCCACGGCAGCAGGTGGCCCGCGTCGGGCAGCAGCGTCAGGCGGGCTCCGGGGACCGCGTCCGCGATCACCCGGTGGAAGGTGGGCGGGCACAGCGTGTCCCGCGCTCCGGCCAGGACCACGGTGGGGCAGCGCACCGTCCGCAGCGCTCCGGCCGCGTCCGTACGGGTCGCCTGCGCGGCGAGCTGGGCACGGGCTGCGGCGGGGCCCACGGCGTGCGCCATGTCGCGGTAGCGCCGTGCGCCCTCGGGCGTGGCGCTGCGGTCGGGGAACATGTCCGGCAGCGTCCGCTCGACGACGTCCGCGAACCGCCCGTCCGCGATCAGCCCGTCCATCTCCCGCCAGGCCGCGTACTGCTCGGGGCGCGGCGCGCCCGAGTTGGCCGCCATCACGCACAGGCCCGCGACGCGCTCCGGTGCCCGGCGCAGCGCCTCGAAGCCGACGATGGCCCCCAGGCTGAGCCCGACGAGCACGAACGGGCCCTGGACCGCGGCGAGCACGTCCTCGGCGAGCGCCCCGATGTCCGGCCGCCGCAGCGGGACGTGGTGGACGTCGTGGCCCTCGGGGAAGCCCACGTCGTGCCACAGGCTCGCGTCGCAGAGCATCCCGGGCACGACGACGAGCGGCGGCCGACCGGCCTCCCCGGTGTCGGTGTGCTGCACGCCGGTCACCAGGAGCGCGCCGAGCGGGGGAGCAGCGCGTACGGGGCGACGTAGCCGTTGTGGTCGATGCCCAGGCCCGCGTCCGCCGCGCTCTTGAGGACCTCGTCGTCCCACTCCAGACGGACCCGCCCGTCGCCGGAGTTGACCACGAGGATGTCGCCCTGCCCGTCGCCGACGTTGCGCACGGTGCGCCAGGCGTCCTGCGGGACGGAGAGCATGTCGCGGGGGCCGAGCCGCACCGGGACGGGGTCGGTGCGGTTGAGGGTGACCTCCCACAGGCCGTCCTTCACGATCAGCGTCTGCGTCTCGTGCTGGCGGTGCTGCGAGACGCCCTGGCCGGGCTCTGCGCGGAGCCAGGCGACGTTGTGGCCGTGCGGGTTGAAGACGCGGGGCTCCTGGTGCGGGTCCTCGGTCATGCCGTAGCCGATGACGCAGCTCAGGCGGGCGCCGCCGCCGGGCAGGGTGCTGTCGAGGAAGGGGTGCTCGGAGAACACCAGCTCGTCCGCCGCTGCGATGCGGCGCCTCATCTCCTCGGGGGTGTAGTGCCGCAGCCGGTCGATGTGCTCCTGGGCCAGGGGGCCGACCAGCTCGGACTCCGGCGGCAGGGGGTCGCCCGCGACGGTGTCGACCAGGTCGTTGCCGGTGGTGAGATGCAGGCCGTGGTCCCGTGCCTCGCGCAGCACCGAGGGGCCCCAGATGATGCCGCCGGTGTCGTCCATGCCCAGCACGGTGAACAGCCAGCCGTCGTCGGGGCCCGTGTTGGTGAAGCCGCGGAAGATCCACGTCGGGACGGAGGCGATGTCGCCCGCCCTGAGCGTGAGTTCGCCCTCGGTGCCGTCGACACCCCAGCGCAGCAGGTACTCGCCCCCGGTGCAGATGAACACCTCGGCCGTGTAGTGCAGGTGCAGGTTGTTGGTGATGCCGTGCGGCATGGCGGCGGCGCCGATGTTGTAGCCGTGCGGCAGCCGGAGGTTGACGTGCTGGTCGGCGGACTGGGAGACGCCAGGGCCGATCATCGCGTAGTTCTCCTTGCGGTCGGAACCTGGCGTACGGCAGTCGATGAAGGCCCGGTTGCAGGAGACGAAGTCGCTGCGGCGCACCGTTCGGCGGGCCAGCTCGCTGGGGGTGACGACGGCATCGGACATGACCGCTCCTTACTTGTGAATACGTATGTACGCCATGACAGGCGTCGGCCGTGTGGATGTCAAGGGGGATGCTCAAGCTTGTTTCGGGTAGCCGGGTGTCGCGAGACGGAGAGGGCTGGGGCCGCGCGGTCGGCGGAGCGGCATTCGGCATACGTATACTGATTTGGGGTTACTGACTTGGGGCGCGCCGGTGCGCGGCGCCGGTGGCGACGAGGAGAGGGCCGATGGGGATCAACAGTCACGACGTGGCGAGACTGGCCGGTGTCTCGCAGCCCACGGTCTCCCGCGCCCTGCGCGACGACCCCCGCGTGTCCCAGGCCACCCGCGAGAAGGTCAAGCGCGCGGCGCAGGCGCTGAACTATGTGCCGAGCGAGGCCGGACGCACCCTCTCGACGCGTGCCACACGGCGGGTCGGAGTCATCGTCACCGATCTGACGAACCCCTTCTACCCGCACATCATCGCCCCGCTCCACGACGAGCTGAGCAGCCTCGGCTACCGCATGATGCTGATCACGGAGCGGTCCGACGAGGCGGTCGCGGAGGAGAAGCTGCTGGACCAGTCGATGGACGGCGTCGTCCTCGCGACGACCACCACCGACTCCCGCCTGCCCGCACAGCTGGAGCGGCGCGGCATGCCCTACGTCTTCCTCAACCGCGACACGGGCCGGGCAGGCGACTTCGCCTCCGTCGTGGACAACGAGGGCGGCGGGCGGCTCGTCGCCCGGGAACTCGTGTCCCTCGGGCACCGGCACATCGCCGGTGTCTTCGGCGCGGCCAACACCACCACGGGGCGCGAGCGCGAGATGGGCTTCCGGCTGGCGCTCGCCGAGGCGGGCGTGGGACTGCCGGAGGACCGGGTGGTGCGCGGAGCGTTCGAGTACGACACCGGATACCGCGCGCTGCCAGCGCTGCTGGAGGCGGACGAGGCGCCCACGGCCGTGTTCTGCGGCAACGACGTCATCGCCATCGGTGTCCTGAACGCGGCCCTCGCGGCCGGGGTCAAGGTCCCCGACGACCTCACCGTCATCGGCTTCGACGACCTCCCGATGGCCGCCTGGGAGGTGTTCCGGCTCACCACCGTCCGGCACGATCTGCGGGAGCTGTCGCGGCAGGCGGCGCGCCTGCTGGTCCGGCGGATCACCAAGGACGTCGACCCGGCCGGGGAACGCCTGGTCCTTCGCACCGAGTTCGTTCCCCGCGCCACGCACGCCCGCGCCGGCTGACCCGTCACGGCCGGGGTGCCGTCCGTTCTGGTCGCTGCTCCGGGTTCCGGGACGGGGGCGCCGGGACGGCACCGTCGGCGCGGCCCGGCCCTGCCGACCGCCGCTGCCGCAGCACGCCCACGCCGACGAGCACGGCGGACGCCGCCACCGCGTTGCGGGGCACTCCGTCCCGTGAGGTGCGGGCGAAGGCGGCGGGGGCATCGCCGCGTCCGGCCAGCGAGAACATCATGCGGGACGCGGTTTGAGATCCTCGCTCACCTGAAGGTGGGCGATTCCCGTCTGCCGCGCCGTTGTCGGGCGCGGTTTCGGGCGGGTTCCTGCTTCATCGCGCTGTGCCGGGACGGGTCCCGGTCTTACCCGCGCTCCACAGGCTGACACGGCCAGTCCAGCCGCCTTCGCGACGTTGACCGCCGCGTTGATGTCCCGGTCCAGGAGGGCCCCGCATTCCTTGCAGGTCCATTCTCGGACGTGCAGGGGTTTGGGGCCGTCCTGGACGCCGCAGACCGAGCAGAGCTGAGAGGTCGGCTCGAACCGGCCGATACGTATGAAGGTGCGCCCGTACCGGCTGGCCTTGTACTCCAGCATGGTCACGAACTGCGACCATCCGGCATCGTGCACGGACTTGGCGAGGCGTGTGCGGGCGAGTCCCTTGACCGTCAGATCTTCCACCGCGATGGCTTGGTTTTCGCGGATCAGCTTGGTGGAGAGCTGGTGGTGGAACTCGCGCCGCGCGTCGGCGACCCGTGCGTGAGCGCGGGCCACCTTGAGCCGGGCCTTCGTCCTGTTGGCACTGCCCCGCTCCTTGCGTGACAGGGCGCGCTGAGCCTTCGTGAGCTGCTTCTCAGCCCTACGCAGGAAGCGCGGGTTGCCGACCTTCGTGCCGTCCGAGAGGACCGCGAAGTGCCCCAGTCCCAGGTCGACGCCGATCTCGGGTGTGACCGGGGGCAGGACTTCTTCCGAGCCGGTCTCCACGACGAACGACGCGAAGTACCTGCCCGCACTGTCCCGGATGACGCTCACCGTGGTCGGGATGGACGGCAGGGAACGTGACCACTTCACCGGCACATCGCCGACCTTCGGCAGGCGCAGCTTTCCGCCGTGGGTGATCTTCCATCCGGCGTTCCCGGTGAAGCGGATCGCCTGCCGGTTGTCCCGCTTGGACTTGAAGCGGGGCGGTCCCGTCTTCGGGCGTTTGCCCTTGAGACCGTCGAAGAAGTTGCGGTAGGCGGCGTCCAGGTCCCGAAGGGACTGTTGGAGGATTACCGAGGAAACCTCGCCGAGCCATGCTCGCTCCGGCGTCTTCTTCGACGCGGTGAGCCGCTTGGACAGATCGCCCAAGGTGACGAACGGCAGCCCGGCCGTGCGGGCGTCCTCGCGGACGCCAAGCGCGTCGTTGAAGACCACCCGAGCGCACCCGAACGCCCTTGCCAGCGCCGCGCACTGAGGGCCGTTCGGGTACAGGCGGAACCCGTACCTGAGCTGCACAGCACAAACCATACAGACTTATTTCATGTCGGACCCGGCGCCAGCTCCGGCGACCAGCAGCCCACGCGGCGCCTCCGCACACGAGGGCGTCAGAGCTGGTCGCGCAGGGCGGCCGGAACGTCGTCGAACGCACCGGAGGTGCGCCCGATCCGGTCGATGCGGAGCGTCGCCGTGGCGCCGTGGGCCGCCAACCCCTCGAACGCCGAGATGCGCTCGACGGCGGGTGCCAGCGACGCGGTCCCCTCCTTCGCGGCCCGCTGGTACGTCAGCGGTTTCAGGAAGCGCGAGACGGAGAGCCCCGCGTTGTAGCGGGCGGTCTTGCCCGTGGGCAGCACGTGGTTGGTACCGGCGATGCCCTTGTCGGAGTAGGCGACCGTCGACCACGACCCGATGAACAGCGAGCCGTAGTTGGACAGGTTCGCCAGGTAGTGGTCGTCGTCCTCGGTCTGGATCTCCAGGTGTTCGGGAGCGATCACGTCGGCGACGGCGACGGCGCCGTCCCGGTCGTCCACGACGATGACGGAGCCGAAGTCGCGCCACGCCGGGCCCGCGATGTCCCGGGTGGCCAGGGACTCCAGCTGGCGCTCCACCTCCGCGATCACGGCACGCCCCTGCTGCTCGGACGTGGTGATCAGCGCCGCGGGGGAGTTGGGGCCGTGCTCGGCCTGGCCCAGCAGGTCGGCGGCCACCCACACCGGGTCGGCGCTGTCGTCGGCGATGACGGCGACCTCGGAGGGACCGGCCAGCAGGTCGATGCCGACCCGGCCGAACAACTGCCGCTTCGCCTCGGTGACGAACGCGTTGCCCGCGCCGACCAGCATGTCGACCGGGGCCTCGCCCAGCAGCCCGAAGGCCATCGCGCCGAGCGCCTGGACGCCGCCGAGCGCGAACACCCGGTCGGCGTGCGACAAGTAGGCGCCGTACAGCACGGCGGGATGCGCGCCGTGCTCGCCGGACGGGGGAGTGCACGCCAGCACGGTCGGGACCCCGGCCGTCTTCGCCACGTTGACCGTCATGAAGGCGCTGGCCAGCAGGGGGAAGCGCCCTGCGGGCAGATACGCGCCGACGCGGGAGACGGGAACGTAGCGCTGGCCGCCGACGACTCCGGGGGCGACCTCGGTCTCGAAGTCCGTCAGGTGCTCGCGCTGCGCGGCGGCGAACCTGTGGGTGCGCTCGTACCCCATCTCCAGTGCGGTGCGGACGTCCGGGGGGAGCGCGTCCCCCGACTTCTTCAGCTCGGCGGCCTCGATCTCCAGGGCGCCCGACCAGCCGTCCAGCTCCTGGGCGTAGGCGCGTACCGCGTCCATGCCCTTGGTCTCGATCTCCTTCAGCATCCGCGAGACCCGCTCGACCACCGCGGGGTCGCGCTGCGCTGGCGGACCGTCCACGGACGGCTTCTTGAGCCACTGGAGCGGGGGGAGGGCCTGTGCTTCGGCGTGCGTGATCTGCATGGCGAGGACGCTAGACGCCGCGCTGCCACAGGACTAGAGGGGTGATTCCTGTCCGAACCACAGGGTTCCCCTGTGTCCCCCCCCTGTGTCCCGCCCCCGCGCATTGCACACACCCGTGCGCCCGGCCGGTCAGCCGCCGAGGTCGGTGCGGAGCTCGCGCAGGGTGTCCTCGGCGATCCGGGCCAGCTCCCTCGTGGCCCGCGACAGCGGATGCCCCCGCCGTCTGACCAGGGCGATCGTGTCGTAGAGGGGGTCGGCGAACGGGACGGTGCGCAGCCCGGCGGGAAACGCGGAGCCGGCGGTCACCGCCCTGCTGGCGATCGTGTCGCCCACCCCCGCGGCCACGAGGCCCAGCGCGGCCTCGACGTGTTCCAGCTCGATCAGCGGGTCGATGCCGACCCCGGCGAGCTGGGCCCGCTCCGCGAGCTGCCGCCGGGTGGGGTCCTGCCACCCGTAGTGCGCGTCGTAGAGGACGAGGGGCGCCCGGGCGAAGTCCTCCATCGTGACCGGCGCGCGGGTTCTCTCCTCGCTGGCGCTGACGAAGAACACCTCGTCGCGCAGCAGCGGGGTCACCGTCAGCCCCTCGTCGTCGATGGGCAGGACGACCAGGCCAGCCTCGATCCGTCCCGCCGCCACGGCCGCCGCGGTCTCGGCCGAGTTCTGGCCCACGAGCCGGACCCGGACGGACGGGTACCGGGCGTGGAACATCTGCACGAGGTTGGACAGCAGGTAGTAGTCCGCGTTGCGGAGCACGCCGAACGTGGCGGTTCCCCCGCCCAGCGAGCCCAGGGAGCGCACCGCGCGGGTCCCGCTCTCGGCGGCCTCCAGCGCCTGCCGCGCGTACGGCAGCAGTTCCTGGCCCGCCGAGGTCAGGGTCAGGGTGCGGCTGCCGCGCGCGAACAGCTCGGCGTCCAGTTCCGTTTCGAGGCGGCGCACCAGTTCGGAGGCCGATGCCTGGGCGATGTCCATGGCCCGCGCCGCCGCGGTGAACGACCCGAGCCGCTCCGCCTCGACGAAGGCCCTCAGCTGGTTGAGGGTCATGGGTTCCCTGTGTCCTGTCGAGTCGGTGATCCGCGTCAGGGACGCGACGATCCTCGTTCTACCACGGTGTTCCGGGACGGGGGCCGGGCGGGCATCGGTGCGGCAGCCCCCGGGTTCGTCCTGTGGATGCCGCAGGACGAAGGTGTCTTGTCCCGTGGACGGCGCGATGATTGGCTCGGCCGCGCCCCTGGACGTCACCCAGCGCGGAAGGCTGCCCCAAGCGATGACGACACCCTTGCCGATCGGCCTCGTCCAGACCGCCGCACGCCACCACGCCGCCGAAGAGCCGGACGCGTTCGCCGCTGACGTGCGCCGCGTCGCCGCCGCGCACCCCGGGGTCCGGCTGCTCGCGTACCCGGAACTGCACCTGTGCGGCCACCGGCCCGACGAGGACCCCGGGACGGTGATGACCGCGGCGGCCGAGCCGCTGGACGGGCCGCGCGGTGCCCGGCTGGCCGCTCTCGCCCGCGAACTGGACATCTGGCTGGTGCCCGGCAGCGTCTACGAACTGGGCGCCGAAGGGCGGGTCTACAACACGGCCCCCGTCTACGCGCCCACGGGCGAGCGGGTCGCGGAGTACCGCAAGATCTTCCCCTGGCGGCCCTACGAGACCACGGCGGCAGGCGGCAGCTTCGTCGTCTTCGACGTGCAGGGCCACGGACGCGTGGGCCTGACGATCTGCTACGACGCGTGGTTCCCCGAGACAACCCGCCACCTGGCGTGGCAGGGCGCCGACCTCGTACTGAACCTGGTGCGCACGCCCACCGTCGACCGCGCGCAGGAAGTCGTGCTGGCGCGGGCCAACGCGATCGTGAACCAGGTGTTCATGGCCAGCCTCAACGCGGCGGCGCCGGACGGCGTCGGGCGCAGCGTCGTCGTGGACCCCGAGGGGAACCCGCGCGCCGAGGCCGGTCCTGGACCGGAGGAGGTCGTCAGCGATGTGCTCGACCTCGCCGAGGCGCGCCGGGTGCGCACGCGGGGGACCGCGGGTCTCACCCGGGTGTGGGACCCGTTCACGGAGGGCCAGGCACCGCTCGAACTCCCCCTCTACGCGGGTCGCATCGACCCCGAGCGCTGGCGGCGCGGCGCCGCCCCTGAGCTGCCTCGGCCGTCATGACGGGGGTACGGCCGCTGCTCGACGGTCGGTGAGCAGCCGGAGGCACCGCTCCCGCTGTGCCGCGTCCGTCGCCAGCTCGACGCCGACGTGGGCGAGGGCGGTCGCGGCGTCGAGCACGGCACGGTCCGCCCCCGGCGAGTCGCCGTACCGGGCGAAGGGCGCGGTGTGGTGGAGGGCGCCGCCGGTGTCGTAGCCGATGGTGGGGTGGAGCGCGGGCAGGACGTGGGAGACGTTGCCCATGTCGGTGGAGGCCATGACCTCGCCCCGTCGGTCCACCGGCGCACGGCCCAGGGCCCGCGCCGCGCGCGTGTATGCCGAGGTGAGGAACTCGTCCTGGCGCAGGTCGGCGAAGTCGGCTCCGTGCGGGGTGAGTTCCAGCTCGGCGCCGGTGGCGAGGGCGGCGGCCTCCAGGCAGGCCCTGACCCGTCGACGGGCATGGGCGAGGTCTCTTGTGGTGCGGGCGCGCAGTTCGTAGCGGGCACGCGCGGTGTCGGGGATGACGTTGACCGCGTGCCCGGCTTCGAGGACGACGTCGTGGACCTCCCGCAGCGCCCCCGTCCTGCTGAACGCGGCCCCGGCCAGGCCCTGTTCGCGCCAGAAAGGAGCGGCGTACTCGGCGACGACCTTGGCCGTGGTGCCCATCCACACCGGGGTGGACCGGGCGAGAGCGGCCAGGTCCTCCCCGAGCGCGCCGCCGAAGCCGACGCGCTCCATGGCGAGGGCCGGGGGCATGGCCAGGACGATGTGCCGGGCGCGCGGGGTTCCGGCCGGGGTGTGCGCTCCAGCCCCATCCTTCGACGGTGGGACGCACACCGGTGGCCGCCGGGGTAGGACAGGCCGGGGATCCGCCGCTCGGGGCAGTGGACGACATCGCCGGTCCGGCGGTACGCGCAGTGCCCGCAGCTCCCGCCGGACCACCCGACGGCCACGCGGTCCCCGGCCGACCACCCCTCGACGCGTTCGCCCAGCTCCACCACGGTCCCGGCGACCTCGTGCCCCGGGGAGACGGGGAAGACGGCGCCCTCTCCCGTGGCGGCGGCCGTGCCGATGTCGGCGCCGCACACCCCGCTCGCCACGACGGACACCCGCACCCAGCCGGGCCCCGGCGACTCCACCGGCACGTCGACGGGCCGCAGCGGCCCCCCCCGGGGCTCGGTCACGGCCATGGCGGTTCTCCTTTCGGTCCCGCCCGTGCGGGGCGTGCGCTGAGGACGTCGGCGTACGCTGGACGTATAGCTTCTGGTTATGTTGGATCTGCGACGTCCCACCGTAGAAACAGGCGAACGTGCCCGGTAGGGCAGATCAGTGAATGCGGAGATAAGGCATGGCTATGGCCGACCGGGTGAACACCGAGGGGCTCAGGTACGCGCAGGCGGTCGCCGAGACGAAGTCGTTCAGCGCCGCCGCGCGGGCCTACGGAGTCACGCAGCCCGCTCTGTCCAACGGGATCGCCAAGCTGGAGGAGCGCCTGGGCGAGAAGCTGTTCGACCGCTCGCC
This sequence comes from Streptomyces daliensis, assembly GCF_054782395.1. Lineage (NCBI taxonomy): Bacteria > Bacillati > Actinomycetota > Actinomycetes > Kitasatosporales > Streptomycetaceae > Streptomyces > Streptomyces daliensis. The sequence continues at coordinate 12,744 of NZ_BAAGSO010000107.1, forward strand.
GCGCGGGGTGACCCCGACCGCCTTCGGCGACCGCATCCTGCCGTTGATCGAGCGTGCCGTGTCCGCGCTCGACGCCGTCGCGGCGGAGGCCAAGCGGCTGACGGGGCCAGGCGAGCACAAGATCCGCCTGGGCGTCTCACCGCTGATCAGTCCGCCCCTGGTGGCGCGGATGTTCGGCATGGTCCGCGAACTGCCCGAACCCCGTGGCCTGGTGCTGCGCGAGGCCAACATGCAGGAGCTGCGGGCGGATCTGGTGGCGGGCCGTCTCGACATCATCCTGATCCCGGCCGTGGCCGCGATGCCGCGCTTTGAGCACCGGGTGGTAGACGTCGAGCCGATCGTCGTCGTCACCCCGGACGCCGATGCCGCCGACTCCGGCACTCCCGGCGACGCCGCCCCTCTCGAACTCGAAGAGGCGGGCAAGGGCCGGTTCATCCTCGTCCCGGACACCTGCGGCCTGACCACGTTCACCACACAGCTCTTCCAGGCACGCGAGATGCCCCTGCGCACCTATCCGGGCGAGGCCGCCGGATACCAAGTCCTGGAGGAGTGGACGAAGTTGGGCCTGGGATCGGCGATGGTCCCGCGCTCCAAGCTCTCTTCGCCCGACGTGCCCCACCGGCCGCTGACGGACGAGGGGCGCGAGGTGCAGATCTCCTTCGAGGCGGTATGGAGCATGGACTCCCCGCTGAGCGCGGACCTCCTCCGCCTCGCCGACAATCTCGCAGCCGCCCGGTAGCCATACGCATCGCTTACATCCAGGTTCAGCGAGATCCTCTACCGGGCCTCTGATGGTCTGGCTACCTTGGCGGGCATGACGCGGTGACCCGGCCGCAGAGACATAGCCAAGCCATATCGCACGATCGCACTGCACGCGGACAGGGCGAGGTGCCCCATCCGAACCGGGGTCGCCCCCGCGTCGTGCGCACCCGGATCTACGAGCAGCGTCATGACTGGGCGCGACTGGCCTCCTGTACGTACTCTGCGTCCAGGGAACGTGTGAGGGCGACGCTCGACCGGGTGGTGGAAATGTCCGAGTCTCCACTTGTTGCTCAGATTGGCTTCGCCCACCACTAAACGCCCAGGTCAGCAAGACTGCTCCCCGCACGCGCGGGGATGGACCCCCCTTCGAGGCGTTCTTCCCGGAGTCGTACAGCTGCTCCCCGCACGCGCGGGGATGGACCCTGCGCGTCGCTGCCGTCGGCCATGCCGTAGGCCTGCTCCCCGCACGCGCGGGGATGGACCCTCGGGCTGGCCGGACTGATGATGGTGGGCGGCCTGCTCCCCGCACGCGCGGGGATGGACCCCTGTTCGGGCACCTGTCGCTCTGCCCATCGGTCTGCTCCCCGCACGCGCGGGGATGGACCCCTGTTCGGGCACCTGTCGCTCTGCCCATCGGTCTGCTCCCCGCACGCGCGGGGATGGACCCACCATCGCCTGCCCGCCTGCCTACGGCGTTGCCTGCTCCCCGCACGCGCGGGGATGGACCCGTTGGGCGGACACGCATCCACTCATAACGGCCCTGCTCCCCGCACGCGCGGGGATGGACCCGCAGACGTGCGGTAGATCTTCGCCAGGGCGCGCTGCTCCCCGCACGCGCGGGGATGGACCCTGTTCGGCGTCGGCAGTGACGATCTCTGCGAACCGCCCCCTGCGACTGACCGTGTCACGTGGCGGGGTATGTCTACTAGAGCACCCGGCAGTTGGCCCGGCGGTGTGTGGTGAGGTGTGACCAGCGACGACAGTGGGGATCCCTTCGTCGGCGGGTTTCCGGAGGTGGGTAATGATGGCGCGCGCTCCCAATCGTCGATTAGCGACGTTGCTCTGTGAAGCTGAGTGGAGTGGTGCGCAACTTGTGCGGGAGGTCAACCGCGAGGCGGCCCGGCAGGGTTTGACCGTCAGCTATGCGCGTACCGCAGCCGCCCGCTGGCTGGCCGGTACTCAGCCGCGTCCACCTGCCGGTCAGTTGGTGGTGGCCGTGCTGTCGCGGGCGCTGCGGCGCGGCATCGACGCTGCGGACGCCGGGCTCGCCAACGCTCCTGGGGCGGCGACCCTGTTGTCCAGAGCCGGGGGAGGGGGCGGCGATCTCCCGCAGAGCCGTGGGGCGGTCCTGACGGGGCTCGTCCGGCTGTGCCGGACGGACGCGGATGCCGAGACGCAGCCCCACCTGTACGCGCAGCCCTACCCCGCGGTGCAGGCGTTACCGGCACGGTGGCTCAGCCCACTGGCAGCACCGGAACCGGAACCGGCACCCGCACCGGAACCCGCCCCCGTACCCGCCGCACCCCCACCCGCTTCCCCTGTCGACCTGGCGGCGGAGACGGACGCGACGGCTTCCGCGTCGGACTGGCTCCAGGAAGTGGTGCTGGAGTGGGCCGAGCGGCACGGTGGTGCTCGCGCCCGTACGCCGCTGCTGGCGCATCTCGCCGAGGAACTGGTGAGCCTGACGTGCCGTCCCGGCACACCGCCTGCCGCCCTGCTCAGTCAGGCGTCCCGCATGGTCTTCCTGCTGGCCGGGATGAGCGCGGACGCCGGTCACCATGCCCTGGCCGACGCCTACTGGCGCCACGCCGCCGAGGCAGGCCGCGTGGCCGGTGACCGCGGCGCCTACGCGCTGGCTCTGCGCGCCATGAGTACCCAGGCCCGTCGCCTGGACCAGTCGCGCCGCGCTCTCCTGCTGGCCGACGCCGCGGTGGAGAGCTACGCGCAGGCGCCGCCCGCCGTGCGGAGTTACCTGCTCGTCGAGCGGGCGGCCTGTCACGCGGCCCGCGGCCATGCCCACCGGGCGCGCGCCGACCTGTCCGCCGCCGAGGACTGCCACCCCGGCGACGACCGTCGGTCCGGCGGCCGTCGGTCCGGTGACCGTCACGACGGCGACCGCTACAGCGGAGACCCCTTCACCACCTATCCGGTGTGCGCCCTGGACTACCAGCGTGCCGCGGTGTTCGAGTTGCTCGGCGAGCGGGAGACCGCGGTGCGTGCCGCCCACGCCTCGCTGGCCGCACGCCCTGACAGCCAGTGCCGCAGCCGTGCGCTGACGCAGGCCCGGCTCGCCAGGGTGCTGTTGCGCACCGGGCAACTGGAGGAAGCCTGCGCCCAGGCGTGCGCCTTCTTCGAGCTGCTGCCCGACCTGGCCTCGGCACAGGTGTCCGGGGAGGTCGTTCGGCTGCGCGCCGCGCTGTCGCCGTACCGCCGCGCCCGTACGGCCCGCACGGTGTGGGAGCGGGCCCGGTCGGCGGTCTGAGCCTTCCGCCGCTGCGTCGGCAGGCGTGAGGTACGGGGGTACGGGGCGGGGCGGGGCGGAGGCACTGTGGGCCGGTCTCTACGGGACCAAGCGACCGCCATCGCACCCGCACCCGCACCCGCGCCCGCACCCGCGCCCGCACCCGCGCCCGCACCCGCGCCCGCGCCCGCGCCCGCGCCCGTGGCAACGGTCCCAGGGGCCCCTGACTCACGGTCCCTTTAGCGTGGCCGTGCAACCATTCCCTTGTCTCGCGCGTGGTTCATGTGCAGGCTGAGAACGGTTGGGAATGGCTGAGAGTGGTGCGGGCGGTGCGGGTCCGTAGGCCATCGAGGACTTGGGGGAGTTCCGGTGAGGGAAGCGACTGCGCTGGCGGGACGGGTCCCCGAGCGGCACGAGGGGGAGGCGCGGCGCCATGGGTGACGCGGACCTCCAGATCCCGAAGGAGACCATCGACCGCCTGACCAAGGGCATCAGAGCGGCGATGGCCGAGCTGAAAGAGATCCATGACGCGACGGGCGCGGAGACCGGCAAGGGCTTCGACTCCCTGGCGATGACCGGCATGGAGACGGGGCACCACGGACTGTCGACGGAGTTCGAGGCATTCGCGGAGCGCTGGGAGTGGGGAGTGCGCGCGCTGCTCCAGGACGCGAACCAGCTCGCGGCCCGGCTGGGCCTGTCGGCGGGGATGCTGTGGGAGGAGGACCAGTACTGGGCGGGCACGCTGAAGGTCGGCCTGAACTCCCTGATCGGCAACCCGCACGCGTCCGAGGACGAGGTCCAGAACCAGTCCTGGTCGGACATCGCGACGCCGGACGCGCCCGACTGGTCGGCTGAATCCTGGCAGCAGGCCGGGGACGAGATGGGCCAGACGTGGAAGGACACCGGACGCTCGCTCACCGAGGACGGCATGGGCGGAATGCGTACCGATCTCGTGAACGACGTCGTCGGGATCTCTGACGAGGACGCCGAGCGGGCCCGCGACCAGCTCTTCGGACCCTCGCCCGAGGAACGCGCCCAGCAGCAACAGCAACAACAGGGGCAGCAATAACAGGGGCAGTAGCAGCGGGACCAGCAGCGGCAGGGACAGCACAGCAGCGGCAACAACAGCACCAACCACGCCATGGGGACTGGGGGTAACCGATGGGGTTCGGGGACGTCGTCAGCGATCTGACGCCGGATTCGGTCGAGGACGCGGTCGAGGGGTTCGTCGAGGGCGCCGGCGATGTGGTGGAGACGGTCGGCAACTGGGGCGCGGACCGCCTGGAGGACGCGGGCTTCGACTCGGCCGCCGACTGGGTGCGGGACAAGTCAGGCTCCCTGGCCAACCGGATGGGCGCCGAGGTCGACGAACTGGACCTGGGTCAGACCGAGGACAAGACCAAGCTCATCCACGGCTCCCCCAGCAAGGTGCGCTCGACGATCAAGCATCTGCGGGACTTCCAGAGCGCATTCGAGACCGTCGCGAGCGGCATGAAGGGCCTGGAGTCGTCCGAGCTGAAAGGCAAGGCGGCGGACAGGTTCCGGGAGAAGCAGGAGGTCGAGCCCGGCAAGTGGCGCAAGGGCGCCGACGCCTGCGAGAAGGCCGCCGGAGCACTGGAGCGCTTCGTCGGCACCGTGGAGTGGGCGCAGGGCCAGGCGCAGCAGGCGATCGACAAGTGGAAGCGCGGCGAGGAGAAGTCCACCGCCTGGGCGAAGGACTGCGACGCCTACAACAAGGCCGCCACCGCCTACAACGCCAAGCCGGCCGACGAGCGTGACCCGTCCTCCCTCCCGTCGCGCCCGTCCGGCACCGATCCGGGCGAGGCGCTGATGAAGGAGGCGCAGGAGATCCTGACGGAGGCCCGTCGGCAGCGCAACACCACCGCCGAGTCGGCCCTCGAAGCGGTGAAGGCCGCGAAGGAACTGGCGCCGCCGAAGCCGGAGTACGGCGAGCAGGCCATGGACGCCCTCTACGAGTACGGCAGCATCCAGTCCCACATCGCGGGCGGCGTGGTCAAGGGCCTGGCCGGGATCAACTCGTTCGCCCGGCAGATCAACCCGGTGGACCCGTACAACCTCACTCACCCCGCCGAGTACGTCACCAATCTGAACAGCACCGCCGCCGGTCTGGTGCAGGTCGCCAACGACCCGATGGGCGCCGGCAAGCAGATGCTCTCCGACTTCATGAAGGACCCGGCAGAAGGGTTCGGGCGGCTCCTGCCGGACCTGGCGCTGACGGCCGCCACAGGCGGCGCCGGTGCGGGCGTCAAGGCCGCCCGCCTGGCGGACAACGCGGGGGACCTGGCCGCGGCGGGCCGCAGGGGCCTGACCCACGACGGCCCTGACGCGCACCACCCGGACCGCACTCCCGACGACGCGGAGACCGACCCGGTCGATCTGGCGACGGGCAGGATGTATCTGCCGCAGACCGACGTCGTGCTGGCAGGGCTGCTGCCGCTGGTCTTCACCCGTCGCGTCGACTCCGGCTACACCTGGGGCCGGTTCTTCGGCCCCCGCTGGTCCTCGACGGTGGACGAGCGCCTGGAGATCGATCCGGTCGGCGTCGTCCATGTCACCGCCGACGGCAAGTTGCAGGCGTATCCGCACCCGGCTCCAGGACTTCCGGTGTGGCCGGAGACCGGTGCCGAGCGCCGCCTGCTGGAGCGGACAGCCGACGGCGACTACCTCCTCACCGAGCCGGACACCGGCCTGGTCCGGCACTTCACCGCACCCCACCAGCCCGCGCTCGGTGAACCCGGCCAACACGGTGAACCCGGCCAGCCCGGCGAACCCGGCGGGGGCGCCGCATCCCGCGAATCCGGTGCGGACGGCACCGCCTGGCTGGCGGAGCTGTCGGACCGCAACGGCCACACCCTCACCTACGACCGCGCGGAGGACGGCTCCGGCACCCCTCTCGCCCTGGTCCACTCCGGCGGCTACCACCTCACCATCGCCACGGAAGGGGGCCGGGTCACCGCGCTGGCCCTGGCAGGCGCGGGACCGGGCGGCGCGGACCAGCCGCTGATCTCCTACGCGTACGACGCCGCGGGCAATCTGACCGAATCGGCCAAGGTGGAGGGCAGCAGGGCCGTCTTCGAGTACGACGAAGAGCGGCGGATCATCGCCTGGACCGACTCCAACGGCAGGCGCTACGACTACGTCTACGACGACGACAACCGCGTCGTCGCCGAGGGCGGCGAGGCGGGCCACCACCAGCTCACCATCAGCTACGGCCGCCCCGACCCGGACACCGGCGAACGGTGGACGGTGCTCACCACAGCGGCGGGGCACAGCACCCGCCATCTGATCGACGACCGCTGCCGCACCATCGCCGTCACCGACGCGCTCGGCCGCACCACCCGCTTCACCCACGACAAGCACGGCCGCCTGCTGACCACCACGGACGCCGTCGGCCGCACCACCACCTTCGGCTACGACGAGGAGGGACGGCGGACCGTCCTCGTACGCGCCGACGGCACGGAACAGCGCATCCGCTACGACGACAGCGGGCTGCCGGTGGAGTACACCGACGCCGACGGGGCGCGGTCGCGGCGTGAGTACGACGAGCGCGGCAACTGCACCGCGTCGACCGACCCCTGCGGGCAGACGACCCGCTACACGTACGACGACCGCGGCCGGATCGTCTCCGTGACCAGCCCCCTGGGCGCGGTCGTCGCCGTGCGGACCAACGCCGCCGGGCTGCCCGTGCGGGTCACGGGGCCTCGGGGCGAGGTGACCCACTACCTCCGGGACGCCTTCGGCCGCCCGGCCGCCGTCACGGACCCCACCGGGGCGACCCGCCGCCTGGAGTGGACCGTCACGGGCAGACTCGTCCGTCACACGCACCCGGACGGCACCACCGAGAGCTGGACCTACGACGGGCAGGGCAACTGCACGAGCCACACGAACCGTTCGGGGCACACGAGCCGCTACGAGTACACCCACTTCGACCTGCTGAAGGCGCGCACGGACCCGGACGGCGCGCGCTACGAATTCGAGCACGACGCCTCGGCCCGGCTCACCAAGGTCACCAACGCGCAGGGCCTGGCCTGGTCGTACACCTATGACGCCGTCGGCCGCGTCGTCTCGGAGACCGACTTCGACGGACGCACCGTGCGCTACGAACTGGACGGCGCCGGACAGCTCACCGCCTTCACCACCCCGCTGGGCGAGGAGATCCGCTACGAGCGGGACCAGATGGGCCGCGTGATCCGCAAGGACGCCGCCGGCGAGGTCAGTTCGTACGCGTACGACGCGGCGGGGCGGCTGGTCCACGCCACAGGGCCTGAGCCCGGCAGCGAACTCGTCTACCAGTACGACAGGGCGGGACGGGTCAAGACCGAGCTGGTCAACGGCCGCGCGATGACGTACGCGTACGACGAGCAGGGCCGCCGCGTGCGCCGTACGACCCCGAGCGGGGCCGTGACCACCTATACCCACGACGCCTCCGGCCGCCTGACCGGACTCAGCGCCCACGGCCGCGAGGTGTCCTTCACCCGCGACGAGCTGGGCCGGGAGGTGGAGCGGCGGATCGGGGACATGCTCGGGCTGACCTCCGAGTGGGACCTGTCAGGACGCCTCACAGGACAGGAGCTGACGGCCGGGGACCGCACCCTGAACAGCCGCGCCTACACCTACCGCCCCGACGGCTACCTCACTGCCGTCGACGACACCCTGCGCGGCCCGCGCGCCTTCGACCTCGACGCGACGGGCCGGGTCACGGGGGTCACAGGGACCACGAGGAGCACGGGGACCGCGGGGGCGAGCGCGAGGGGCTGGCGCGAGTCCTACACTTACGACGCCGCCGGTAACCAGACCTCCGCCTCCTGGCCGGACCGGCACGCGGCCCCGGACGCGCGGGGCGAGCGCGCTTACACCGGCACCACCCTCGCCCGCGCCGGTGCCAACCGCTATCGGTACGACGGCGCGGGCCGCCTCGTCCAGCGCACCAGGACCCGCCTGTCGAAGAAGCCCGCCACCTGGCACTACACGTACTGCGCCGAGAACCGGCTGACCCAGGTCACCACCCCGGACGGCACGGTCTGGCGCTACACCTACGACCCCCTGGGCCGCCGCACGTCGAAGCAGCGGCTGGCCGCCGACGGCGAGACGGTCGTCGAGCGCACCGACTTCGCCTGGGACGGGCCGCTGCTGTGCGAGGAGACCAGCAGCCGCCCCGGCGAGCACGCGCACCCGGTCACCCTGACCTGGGACCACGACGGCCGGACCCCGCTCACCCAGACCGAGCGCCTGACCGACGCGCGCACCCAGAAGGAGATCGACAGCCGCTTCTTCGCCATCGCCACGGATCTGATCGGCACGCCCACGGAGCTGGTCTCCGAGGAGGGCGAGATCGTCTGGCACACGCGCACCACGCTGTGGGGCAGCACCACCTGGAACGCCGACGCGCGCGCCTACACTCCGCTCCGCTTCCCCGGTCAGTACTACGACCCGGAAACGGGTCTGCACTACAACCACCACCGCTACTACGACCCCACCACCGCCCGCTACACCACCCCGGACCCCCTCGGCCTCACCCCGGCGCCCAACCCGGCGACGTACGTCCACAACCCCCACACCTGGACCGACCCCCTCGGCCTCAACCCCTGGGAGGACGGCAAGATCGAGTGGGTCGATCCGGAGGACGTCAACTTCTCCCAGCGCTCCGTGTCACCGCACAACAACGGCGAGAAGATGATGATCACCGACCCCAGCCACCCCAAGTTCTGGGACTGGGAGGGCCGGGAGACGCAGTTGAAGGTGATGGACGTGAACGGGCAGCTCGTCAGCTACGACAACCGCCGCCTGGACGGCGCCCGCCACGCGAACGCCAACATGGAGGGCGGATACCGTGTCCCGGTGGAGCGTGTGAACCCGGACGACCCGTATCCAGGCAAGCGGTACAACACCTGGGCCGACGCCTTCAACGACCGCAGGAACCGCCCCGAGAACCTCGGCCCGAACGGCGAACCGGTCCCCGAGACCGGACTGAAGGAACGCCCTGAGCACCTCACGCCGGCCGAGCGGAGGCAGCAGATGCAAGAGCAGAAGCAGGAAGGGTACCCAGGACGATGACGACGATCGACGAGCTGTGGACCGACCGCAGACTCCCGGTCCGCGACGCGCTCCACTTCCCCGGGGACGGCGGCTCCTACGACGTGGTCAGGGACCCGTACGTCCTCGGCTGCCTCGGCGTCCGCGAAGCGTTCGACGCACCGAAGGTGATCGCGGAGGACCCCGAGTGGCTGACCACCCTCATGCCCCTCGAAGAGGTCCCGCTGGAGGACGGCGGCTTCCTCTGGGGAGGCGAGGGCTCATGGGGCTCCGAGGGCTTCTTCGCCCGCGTCGGCGCTGACGACTCCCTGCGCTGGGTGGTCTTCTTCACGGACTCCAACCCCTTCGAGGACCCCATCGACCTCTCCGACGGCTACGCCACGTTCCGCTCCTCGGCGGACCTCTCCTTCATCGTCGACATCGAGGATCCACGGCGTCCGGTGCGCTCCCCGCGCCCGCGGGGACAGACCCCGTCGGCGTAGACAGGGATGACGGGCCCCGCCCGGCGCCGCGCGGGACGCGGAACGGCGACGGCCCCGCGAGCGGTTCGGGGAACCGGTCGCGAGGCCGTTCGGCGTCACCGGGCGGGGGCCTGGGAGGTCTACTGCGTGCTCACCGCGCGCAGCACGTTCAGGCGGGCGGCCCGGCGCGCGGGCCAGACCGCCGCCAGGACGCCGATCGCCAGGCCCACGAGCAGGAACAGGGTCAGGCGGCCCCAGGGGAGAACCGTCTCGTACGTCGTCACCGAGGAGCCCATGAGGCTGCCGGAGGACCAGGCCAGGAAGACGCCGGTGCCGATGCCCAGGGCCGCGCCGAACAGGGAGATCACCACCGACTCCAGGCGCACCATCTTCTTGACGCCCCTGTCGTCGAGGCCGATCGCACGCAGCAGCCCGATCTCCCTCGTCCGCTCGAAGACCGACATGGCCAGGGTGTTGATGACGCCGAGGACGGCGATGACGACGGCCATGCCGAGCAGCCCGTACATCATGTTGAGCATCGTGCCGATCTCGCTGGACTCCGCCTTGGTCAACTGCTCCTGGTCCTGCACCTGGAGGAGCGGGCTGTTGCCGAGGGCCGTGCGGATGTCGTGTTCGAGGGCGTCCATGTCCGCGCCGGGCGCGGCCTTGACCAGGATGTTGTCGAGCTTCTTGCCCGCGGCGTACGGCAGGACGTCGGCCGTGGTGCCCACGGCCTCCTCGACGGCGCGGGTGTCCTCGTAGACGCCGACGACCGTCAGCTTCTTCTTGTCGTCGTCGTCGAAGCCCACCGTGCCCTGGAAGGTGTCGCCCGCCGAGAGGCCGGTCTTCTTGGCCCACTCCTCGCTGAGCGCGATCTTCCCCGGGCCGACGTCGTCGAGCGAGCCGCTGCTGAACTTGAGGTCGGTGACCTCGCCCAGCTCTCGCGGGTCCGCACCCGTGAGCGTGACGGCCTGGCCGCGCGTCTCCAGGAACGTGGTGCAGACCGGTGCCGTGCTCGCCGCGTCCGGGGTGTCGGCGACCTTCGCGCCGAGTGCGGGGTCGATGCCCTCGTAGCTGGCGTTGGACACCTTGTAGTCCGCCGTCAGGCCGAGTACCGCCTGCTTCTTGAGGGCGGTCTCCATGGAGTTGCCCACCACGGACATGCCCGTGATCAGGACGAGCCCGATCATCAGCGCCGACGCGGTCGCGGCGGTACGGCGCGGGTTGCGCAGCGCGTTCTCCTTGGCGAGCTTGCCGCTGACGCCGAAGAGCCGGGTGGTGACCGCGCCCGCGAGCGAGACCAGCGGACGGGACAGCAGCGGGGCGAGCACGATCATGCCCGTCATCGTCAGCAGCGCACCGGCCGCGGCGGCCATCAGGTTGTCCTCCGCGCCGTCGTCCTGTGTGGAGACGTACAGCATGATGAGGACGCCCAGGCCCGTGAGGAGCCCGCCGAGGGTGTTGCGGAGCACCATGCCGCGCCTCTTCGGCGCCTGGTCGACGCTGCTCAGCGCCTCGACGGGGGCGATCTTCGCGGCCTTGCGCGACGGCAGCCAGGCGGCGAACACCGTCACGCCGACGCCGACGACGAGGGACCAGCCGAGTGTGCCGGCGGAGACCACCAGGGGGCCGCCCGGCATGCCCGCGCCGCTCGCGTTGAGCAGCGGGCGCAGGAGCGCGGCGATGCCCAGCCCGAGGCCGAATCCGGCCGCGGAGGCGACGAGCCCGAGCAGTCCCGCCTCGATGAGGACCGCACGCACGACCTGGCGGCGCGAGGCCCCCACGGCGCGCAGCAGCGCGGTCTCGCGGCTGCGCTGGGCGATCAGCATCGTGAAGGTGTTGGCGATGATGAAGACGCCGACGAACAGCGCGATCCCGGCGAAGACGAGCAGCATCCGGGTGAGCCACTCGGTGCTCTTGGCGATCTGGTCCGCCTGCTCGTTCGCGAGCGTGGTGCCGCTGGTGACGGTGATGCCGTCGGTGGGCAGCAGCGCGCGCACCTCGTGGGTGAGCTTCTCCTCGTCGGTGCCGGGCGTCGAGCGGACCGTCAGCTCGTCGAACTGGCCGGGCTGGAGGAACAGCTTCTGCGCGGTCGCGGTGTCCAGGAGGGCCAGGCTGCCGCCAGCGGTCACGCGCGGGTCGTCGGTGTCGACGACGCCGACCAGCTTCTTCGTCAGCGCGGGCCCGTCGGTGGCGAAGCGGACGGTGTCGCCGACGCGGTAGCCCGCCTTCTCGGCCGTACGGCGGTCCAGGGCCAGTTCGCCGCTGTCGGCGGGACCGCGCCCTTCGGCCAGCGGGAACTGGCTGTCCTTGCCGCCGGGGTCGCCGTTCCGGGCGTCCGGCGAGTCCGGTGAGTCCGGCGCGTAGTTGAGCGCCAGGTTCTGCCAGGTGTTGTCGGTGTTCAGCGGCTCGCCGTCCTTGGCGGCCAGGGTGGCGTTGCCGTTGACGGTGGGGCGTACGGAGGCGACGCTGGGCAGCGCGCGCACCTTCTCGGCGAGGTCGCTGGTGAGCGCCGTGTGACGGTCCTCGCCGACGCCTTCCTCGGCGAATTCGGAGTCGCCCTGCACGGATACGGCGACGCCCTCCAGGTTCTTGGCGGAGGCACCGCGCAGGGCCTGGGCGACGCTGTCGCCGAAGACGAGCGTGCCGGAGACGAAGGCCACGCCGAGCATGACGGCCAGGGCCGTCATGATCAGCCGGGCTTTGTGCGCGAAGACGTTGCGCACGGCTGTACGGAGCATGGTGGTCCCACTCCAGGGATGCGTGAGGGACGTACGTCGGTACGTGCGGGGCGAATGGCGAGAGGGCGGGCGGGCGGCCGGGTCAGCTCGTGCGGCCCTCGGTGTCGAAGCGCCGCATCCGGTCCAGTACGCCCTCGGCGGTCGGCGCGACCAGCTCGTCGGTGAGGCGGCCGTCGGCGAGGAAGACCACGCGGTCGGCGTAGGCGGCGGCGACCGGGTCGTGGGTGACCATCACGACGGTCTGGCCCAGTTCCCGTACGGAGTCCCGCAGGAAGCCCAGGACCTCGGCGCCGGAGCGGGAGTCCAGGTTGCCGGTCGGCTCGTCCGCGAAGACGATCTCGGGGCGGGAGGCGAGGGCGCGGGCCACGGCGACGCGCTGCTGCTGGCCGCCGGAGAGCTGCGACGGGCGGTGGTTCAGCCGCCCGGAGAGGCCGACGGTCGCCATGACCGTGTCCAGCCACCCCTGGTCGGGCCTGTGGCCCGCGATGGCCGTCGGGAGCGTGATGTTCTCCAGCGCCGTCAGCGTGGGCAGCAGGTTGAACGACTGGAAGACGAAGCCGACGCTGTCCCGGCGCAGCCGCGTGAGCTGCCGGTCCTTGAGCCCCGTCAGCTCGGTGTCACCGATGCGCGCGGAGCCGGCGGAGACGGAGTCGAGGCCCGCCATGCAGTGCATCAGCGTCGACTTGCCCGAGCCGGAAGGCCCCATGATCGCGGTGAACCGGCCGCGCCCGAACTCCACGGAGACCGAGTCCAGCGCGACGACCCGGGTCTCGCCCTCGCCGTAGACCTTGCTCAGTCCGGTGGCACGGGCCGCGGCGGCGGTCTCGGGAAGGTGGGCGGTCGCGGGGGCTGCGGCCTGCATCGACATGGCTGCTCCAGAGATACGACAACGAGGGGGATGAGGGTGACGAGAGAGAAGGGGCGCTGTGCCTGTCATTCATCCTCGGCGCGGTCCGCGTGCGAACCGTCGGTCTCAGGAGGTGGATCGGGTACCTGCCGAAGGTCGGTGGCGGGCACGTGCGTAGTCCTGCGGTCGGACTCCCGCCTCTGCCGGAAGACGGAGACCGGCCGGCCCTGGCCCGGAGCGGCGGGCCCCGTACCGGGCGGCGGACGGCCGCCGGAGGCGGGGAGCGGTCACGGGGTCTTCCAGGGCGGCACCGGCGACACCACCGGAACGGTGAAACGGTCGATGGCGGTCAGCCTTTCGCCATGGAAGCAGTACCGGGTGATCTTCAGATGGCCGGGCCCCGCGTCGGAGTACGGGCCGGAGCCGGAATCGGAGCCGGAGTCGGAGCCCTCTTGGCTCTGTGGTCCGGGCGACTCCGTGTGCCCGGTGCCGTCGTCCTCGGCCTGGGGCACGAAGCCGTCGCTCGGCACCACCGGGTACATGCAGCTCGTCGCGGACTCCGGGCGGGCCGGCTCGTGGCCCGTCGCCGCCGCGCGCACCGTCGCGTCGTCCCACGCCCCGCTCTCCAGCACCCGCTGACGGGACATCCCGACCCGGGGCTCGACGGGCTCGGGCGCTCCGGGCTGTTCCACGGCCGAGGTGACGAGGAGGAGCCCGCCCATGATCATCACGCCGACGCCCGAGAGCCCGAGCACCCCGGTGAGGGCGCTCACCACCCGGCGCCTGGCACCGGCCGCAGGGCCCGCCGTGCGGTCGGAGCCCTGCGCGGAGAGCGGCTCGGGCGAACCGGGCGCCCCCGCCGGTCCGGGTGCCCCGGACGACTCGGGCGAGGACGCTTCCGCGTGCGCGAGGACCGTCGACGGGTCGGGGCGCGCCGGAACCCGTGCCGTCACGGCGAAGCCCCCGGCCGCTGTCGGGCCCGTCGCCAGGGTGCCGCCGAGCAGTGTCACGCGTTCCCGCAGTCCGACGAGGCCGCGCCCCGAGCCCAGTCCTGTGGCGGCCTCCGGGGCCTGAGGTGGGAGCCCGTTGCGTACGCGCACCGTCACCTGGTCGCCGTTGTGGGTGACCGTCACGGTGACATGTGCTCCGGTGGCGTACCGGTGCACGTTGGTGAGGGACTCGCGCACCACCCGGTGCACCGCGCGTCGCACCTGGGCCGGGCGGCCGTCCAGGTCGGGGCCCTCCCAGTCGAGGTCGACGGGGATGCCGCCGGACCGCGACTCCTCGGCCAGCGCCTCCACGTCGGACCGGGTGCCCGTCGTGTCGGTGAGGGCGCCGGTCCCGGTGTCGTCCCGGCCCAGCGGGCCCAGGACGCCGAGTACTTCGCGCAGCTCCCGCATCGCGTCCCCGGTGGCCCGGCGCACGAGCGCCGCCTCGTCGCGCAGCTCGGGCGACTCGTTCCGCAGGGCCATCTCCAGGCCGCCCGTGTGGAGCGAGATCAGGCTGAGCCGGTGGCCGACCAGATCGTGCATCTCGGCGGCGATCCGCGACCGCTCGTGGATCCGGGACTCGCTGTCGGCGAGCCGGCGTGCCGTCTCCGCTGCGGCGGCCCGTTCCCGCAGCGCCAGCAGCAGCCGCTCCTGCTGCCCGCCGGAGGTGCCGACGAGCCCCGGCACGAGCAGCGCGGTGGCGGCGAGCACGGTGCCGACCGTCAGCCCGAACGCGTGGCCGCCGAGCCCGGTGAGGGGAGCGAAGACGGCGCAGGCCAGCATCGCCAGGACCGTCGAGGCGATCAGCACCGTGTTCCGGCGCCGCGCTTCCGCTGTGTGTTTGGCCGTGGTGTACGCGATCACGGCGGCGGGCAGCCCGGCCGCGGGCAGCAGGCCCAGCAGCGCGGCGACGCCCAGCAGGCTCGTGGCGGGAAAGCGGCGCCGGACCGCGAGCAGGGCGAGGACGGCCGCGCCGAGGAAGAGCAGCAGGGGTTCGGCGTAGGTGTCGTTCAGGTCCTGCAGGACGAGATGGGAGGGAACCACCAGCAGCCCGCCCCCGGTCACCTCCGCGAGCGCGCGCCACAGCCCCCGCCCCTGTTCGCCGGGAGCCGCGAACGGGCTCCGGGAGCCGGGCGGGACGGGCGAGGCGGGCGAGCCCGGGGAGGCGGAGGTGGATGCCATCGGACAATTGTCGGTGTCGCCGGGACGCCTCCGGCACATGGCCGTGTACGGGTCACGGGCCCCGCACGGCCGTCGTCGCGCCGACGGCCGCGCGGGGCCCGGCGGCGGTCAGGGGAAGGAGACCACCGTGGACGGCACGGTCGAGGTGCCCGAGGTGGGGGAGCCGGTGGAGTTGATGACGTGCGCGTACTGGCCCTGGCCGCCGAGCGAGACGACGAGCAGGTGGTGGAACTTCACGCCCGCCTTGTTCGGCGCCGCGAAGCCGTGTTCCTGCACGATGCTCGGCGCGACGTTGTAGTAGCAGTAGCTGCCCAGGCCCCAGCCCTCGTGGGTGTTGACGGAGTCGGCGACCTTGTACGCCGCGTAGCCCCTGATGCTGCCGTTCTGGATGGCGGCCTGGCTGGGCGCGTCGTACGCCTTCTCGTTCTGGAAGAAGATCGTGCGCCCGCGCTCGCCGTTCCACTGCACGTCGTACTTGTTGAAGTGCTCCACGAACAGCCCGGTGGCCAGCACGTCGGCGCCGTTGACGACGACGCCGTAGTCGGCCCGGTTCGTCTCCCAGCCGACGCCCTCGCCGTGGTCGGCGCGCCACACCCACGTGTGGTCGACGAGGGTGTGCCTGCTGTTGACGACCATGCTGGTGGTGGCCTTGCCCGCGCCCGCGCCGCCGATCCGGACGAACACGTCCTGGACGGTGACCGGGTTGCCGGAGTGCGCGGTGTTCGCGCCCGAGGGGCCGACCTCGACGAGCGTGGCGGAGTTCTGCGGCCCGGCGTCGACGAGGAGGCCCGCCAGCCGTATCCCGTCCACGTCGGCGGTCTTGAGCGCGGTCACCCCGCCGTCGGGGACGAGTGTCGCGTAGCCGAGGCCGAGGACCACGGTGTTCGCGCGCTTCACCTCGATGGCGCGGTCGAGGTGGTAGATGCCGGGGGTGAGCAGGAGGTGGAGCCCCCGGTCGAGCGCGGCGTTGAGGGTGGCCGCGCTGTCGCCCTGCTTGGCGACGTAGAAGGCGGAGAGGGAGAGCGACTGGCCCTGCGGGGTGCCGCCGCCCCAGCTGGTGCCCCGCGCGTTGGTGCGCAGGGCGGGGAGGAAGACCTTGTACTCCGCGCCGTCGAGGTAGAGGAAGGGCTTCTCGCGGGAGTACGGGGTGGTGTCCAGGGTGGTGTACGGAGGGTCGGGGAAGGTGTTGCCGGGGGCGCCCTCGACGCCGGAGTAGACCATGTTCCACACGGCGTTGAGCCAGCCGCCGACGTAGCTGTCGCGCGTGTACCACTGCTGCTGGCTGTACGGCTGTACGGTGCCGTCGACGCGGCTGTCGGCGATGTAGCCGCCGCTGGCCCAGCCGTAGCCGTTGGGCGCGAGGTTCAGATTGCCGCGCACGTGCATCCGGCGGAACGGGGCCGCCTGCGAGACCGCCCAGCGGTTGGTGCCGTTGACGGGGGAGAGGGACAGGTTCTCGGCCGAACGCCAGAAGTTCTGGGTGGCGTTGCCGTTGAACCAGCCAGCGTCGACGGTGACGTCGCCGTTGATGTGGGTGGCGTCGGGGGTCAGGCCGAGGCCCATGATCGAGGTGTAGAAGCCGATCTGCGCGTTGAGGCCGTTGTACGTGCCGGGCTTGAACAGCAGCGCGTAGCGGCCGGTGCCGAACTGCGCCGACTCCTGCCGCTTGAACACCTCGTCCAGCTTGGCCTGGATGCCCGGGGTGGACGGGTCGAAGACGATCACGTTCGGGCCGAGGTCCGGGGCCAGGGCGTTCGCGGGCCGTGGCCGCGACTGCGGCCGGGCGGCGGGGGCCGCCGTAGCGGGGGAGGCGGCGAGCATGCCCGCGGCCGGGACCGCCAGCGCTGCGGCGAGCGCCGCGCGGCGGGAGACGGCGGATCTCTCGGTGGACGTGCCGGGCTGAGGAAGGTTCGACGTCATGTCAACTCTCTCTGGTGGGGGGTGGATTCGGCGGACGTGCTGGGCGTGCGCGTGTTCACAACATGAACAGTGATCCGTGAGAGAGCGCTCTCTGGCGTTGGATAGTTGTGGCTTGGATGAGACACGTCAAGGGGGTGCGCACGATGTCACGCGGAACTCGGCGCACCCGGCCGAACCGGCGGCAGGGCGCGCCGGTTGGCGCCACGCGCTCCCACGTGGGGCTATAAAGGGTCGATGACTGCCGACGCGCCGCGGCCCGGCCGCCCGGTGACCCTGGAGGACGTGGCCCGCGCCGCCGGGGTGTCGCGGGCCACCGTCTCCCGTGTCGTCAACGGCACACCCACCGTCGACCCGGCGCTGCGCCGCAAGGTCGAGGACGCCGTCGAGGCCACCGGCTACGTGCCCCACCAGGCGGCCCGCTCCCTGGTGACCCGCCGGACCGACTCCGTCGCCCTGGTGATCTCCGAACGGGAACGGCGCCCCGTCGCGGCCCCCTTCGTCGGCCGGATGTTCACCGACCCCCACTTCGGCCGCGTGGTCGGCGGCCTCCTGGACGTGCTGCGCCCGGCCGGGGTGCAGATGCTGCTGATGCTGGTGGACGACGAGGCGTCACGCCGTCAGTTCGTCTCCTACGTGCGGCAGGGCCACGTCGACGGCGCGGTCCTCGTCTCCTCGCACGCCGCCGACCCGCTGCCCCGGCTCCTCGCCGAGAGCGGACTGCCCGCGGTGCTCTCCGGGCGTCCGGCGCGAGAGGTTCCGCTGCCCTACGTGGAGGTGGACCAGCGGGCGGGGGCGCGGCTGGCCGTCGCCCACCTGCTCTCCCGGGGCCGCCGCAGGATCGGCACGATCGCCGGACCGCAGGACATGCCCGCCGCCCAGGAGCGTCTCGAAGGCTTCCGCGACGCGCTCGCCGCGCACGGCGTCACCGAAGCGCCCTGGGCCGAGGCGGACTTCACGCGGGCTGGCGGCGCCGCGGCGATGCGTCGGCTCCTGGCGGAGCGTCCGGACCTGGACGGTGTGTTCGTCGCCTCGGACCTGATGGCACAGGGCGCGCTCCAGACACTGCTGCGCGCGGGCGTCGGACTGCCGCACGACGTGTCGGTGGTCGGCTTCGACGACAGCGAGGCGGCCGTGGCCTGCGAACCACCCCTGACCACGGTCCGCCAGCCGGTGGAGGAGATGGCCGCCGAACTGGCCCGGCTGCTGCTGGCGCGTATCAGTCAACCGGAGCGGGAGCGGGAGAGTGCGCCGGGGTCCAGGGTGTTCCGGCCGGTGCTGGTGGAGCGGGGGTCGGCGTAGGCGCGTCCTCGCCGGGGACCGGACGCCCCTCCCGGCGTGGGTCGCGCCGTCGGGGGTCAGCGGTTCCTCGCCGGGGGCCGGGCACCCCGGCGCGGGCCCGCGCCGGGGTGCCCGCTGCCCTGTTCAGCCGGGGCAGCGCACCCGCCGCCTTGAGGCGGCACGGGCCCGCGCTGCCTGCCCGCTGCGCCCCCGGCCGCGCCCGTCGCGCCCGTCACCCCTCCGCTTCCCCCAGCCGCAGCATCACCTTGCTGCTCCCCGCCGCCGGGTCGGCGGCGACGGTCAGTGCCTCCTCGGCGCGGGTCAGGGGGAAGCGGTGGCTGATGACCGGGGTGACGTCGAGGCCGTCGCGCAGCGCGGTGAGGGCCGTGTCGATCTCGTCGACGAAGCGGTAGGAGCCGATCCAGGTGAGTTCGCGGGTGACCAGGTCGCCCAGGGTCGCCGGGGCTGCCGTGCCGGGCAGGTTGCCGACCTGGACGACGGTGCCGCCGCGCGCCGTCGCACGCAGCACCGGGCCCAGCGCGGACGGCGCGCCGGACGCCTCGAAGGCCACGTCCACGTCCTCGGGCAGCGGTTCGCCGCGCGAGAGGTCGCGGGTCGCCCCGGCGCCCATGGCGCGGGCCACGGCGAGCGAGGAGGCGGAGAGGTCGGCGGCCACGACGCTCGCGGCGCCGCGCAGCCTGGCCGCCGCGACGACCAGGGAGCCGATCGGCCCGGCGCCGTTGACCAGCACCGTACGGCCCTGTAGCGCGGGCACCCGCCCCACGGCGTGCAGGGCGACGGCCAGCGGTTCCGCCAGCGCGCCCGCCTCGGTGCCGACGCTCTCGGGCAGCGGCCGGATCTGCTCCGCCCGCACCGCGCGGTACTCGCTGAAGCCGCCGTCGGTGTGCGGGTCGAAGGCCGCCGAGCCGAAGTAGCGGATGTGCGGATAGAGGTTGGTGCGTCCGGCGATGGCGCTGGGCAGCGCGCCGTCGCCGACCAGCTCCGCCGGGTGGACGGTGACGGGCTGCCCCTCGGCGAGCCCCGTCACGCCGGGCCCGAGCGCGGCGATCCGGCCCGCGACCTCGTGGCCGAGGACGAGGGGGTGGGCGAGCGTGGCGGTGCCGGAGGCGCCCCGCTTCCAGTAGGCGAGGTCGGAGCCGCAGATGCCGCCCCACTCCATGGCCATGAGGACCTCGCCCTCGCCCGGTACGGGGCGGGCGCGCTCGTCGATCCGTACGTCGTCGGGACCGTGTACCACGACGGCCTTCATGACGGCTTTCCTGACGGCCTTCACGCTGGCCTTCATACCGCGTCCTCCAGGCGGACCAGGTCGCGTCCCCGTGTCTCCGGGGCGAGATACGCGCTGATCAGGGTGATGAGTGAGTAGACGATGAGCATCACGGCGATGGGCCACCAACTGCCGGTGGCGGCGGTGAGCGTCGCCGCGATGACCGGGCCGATGGCGGTGGCGAGGATGCCGCCGATCTCCTTGGCCAGCGCGAGCTGGGTGAACCGCGTACGGGAGCCGAAGAGTTCGGCCATCGTCACGCTCTCCAGCGAGAACAGCCCGAGCACGCCGATGTTCACGCCGAGGATCATGCCCAGCATCAGCGCGGCGGTGGACCCGGAGGTGATCAGCCACATCACGGGGAAGGCCGTGACGATGGTGAGCATGGTCAGCGCGAGGTAGACGGGGCGGCGTCCGAAGCGGTCGCCGAGCAGGCCGACGAGGGGGACGGTGACGAACCCGGCGAGCGAGCCGTACACGATCGCGTCCGTGGGGACGGACCGGCCGACGGCGAGGTTGGTGGCGATGTAGCCGACGAGGAACGTCTGGAGCAGGCCGGAGTTGCCCGCCTGCCCGAAGCGCAGGCCCAGGGTGAGGAAGAACGCCTTGCCCTTGCGTTGACGGATGCCCGCCTCCAGCACACCGGCCTTGCGGTCCGTGGGCGTGGGGGACGCCGTGTCTCCGGCGCTCTTGGCGTTGTCCGCGACGCTTCCGCCGTTCGCGCCGCCAGTGCCCTCCGTGCTGTCCGTCGCGGCGAGCGTGGACTCGACCTCGTCGCGCGTCATCGCGACGCCGTCCACCACGTCGGGCCGCTCCTCGAAGACCGGGCTCTCCTTGAGCCCCGTACGCAGCCACACCGCGAAGATCATCAGCCCGAAGCTGAGCAGGAAGGGCAGCCGCCAGCCCCAGGAGAGCAACTGCTCCTCGCTCAGGACGGCGAGCAGCACGGCCCAGAGCCCCGACGCCGCGAGAGTCCCCGAGTTGGTGCCGAGCGACACCAGCGAGGAGACCAGTCCGCGCCGCTTGACGGGCGCGTACTCGGCCAGCATCACCGTCGCCCCCGCGATCTCGGCACCCGCACCGAAGCCCTGGACGAGCCGGAGGACGACGAGGAGGACGGGCGCGAGGATGCCGATCATCGCGTAGGTGGGCAGGACGCCGATGAGGGTGGTGGAGGCGCCCATCAGCAGGATGGTGATGTAGAGGACCTTCTTGCGGCCGAGCCGGTCGCCCATCCGGCCGAAGTAGACGGCGCCCGCGAGCCGGGCGACGTAGCCGACGCCATAGGTGCCCATCGCGGCGATCAGACCCATCGCGGGGCTGACGTCAGGGAAGAAGATCTTGTTGAAGACGATGGCGGCGGCCAGCGAGTAGAGCTGGAAGTCCATGAACTCCATGGCCGTGCCGAGCCAGCCGGAGACGGCGGCCTTGGTGAGATCGCGTGTGGTGCGTGTGGTGCGCTGCGTGCCTTGTGGCGGGGTGCCCGAGGGCTCCGCTGCGGTGGCGCTGTGCTGCATCGTGAACTCCGTTGTCCGTGCACTGCGTGGAGGGTCGGGGGCGGGGGTGTCAGATTTCGACGCGGCCTGCCCGTAGCGCGGGAAGCCGGTCCGCGACGGCCGTGACCAGCGCGGTGTCCTCCGCCAGGTCCGCCGCGCCCAGGACCCGCAGGAGCGCGCCGACGACGTCGGCCGGTCGCTTCCCCGGCCCCCAGCAGGCGGCGAGCGCGTCCCGCGCGGGATCGGTGACCCCCTCGGTGACGCTCCCGGTCCCGTCGTCGCACGGGCGCGTGGTGTACGCCCAGCCCGCGAGGGCGAGTTCGAGCACCGGGGTGCCCACGCCCCGTCCGCCCTGCCCGCGCAGCTCCCGCAGCGCGGGCAGCCACCGCTCCGTGATCTTCAGCGAGGCGTCGGAGCCGATCTGCCGCAGCAGATGCCGCATCGCGGGGTTGCGGAAGCGCGCGACGAGGTCGTCGGCGTACGCGCCCGTATCGGGGCCGCCCGCAGGGAGCGTCGGGGCGATCTCCGCGCACAGTGCCCGCACGAGGCGCTCGCCCCAGTCGGCCGCCATGGCGTCGGCGATCGTGGTGCGGCCGACGGCCAGACCGAGGTGGGCGAGGGCCGAGTGGGAGCCGTTGAGCAGCCGCAGCTTGGTGAGCTGGTAGGGCGCGACGTCCGGGACGAACAGGGCGCCGTCCAGCTCCCACGGGGGGCGCGGCGCGGCGAAGGAGTCCTCCAGCACCCACTGCCGGTAGGGCTCGCCCGCGACGGGGAGCGCGTCGCGCACACCGAGCGCCGCGCCCGCGGCGTCGCGGTCGGCGTCCGTCGCGGCGGGCACGATCCGGTCCACGACCGTCGAGGGGAAGGCGACGGCCAGGGCCAGCCGGTCCAGCACCGTGGCGCGGTCGGGCCAGGCGGCGGCGCGGACGTAGTCGTGGACCAGCCGTTCCAGCGCGGCGCCGTTGTCCGCCATGTTGTCGCAGGACACGACGGTGACCGGGGGAGCACCCGCGCGCATCCGGGCCGCGAGGCCCGTGGCCAGGCGCCCGACCACGGTGCCGAGGGCGGTGCCGGATCCGTCGGAGGGGGCCGCGAGGTCCGCGGCGACGGGCGGCGCCGACGTGTCCAGGCCGCCGGTGCGCGGCGACCGGTGGTACCCCTTCTCCGTGACGGTCAGGGTCACCACCGTCACCTCGGGGTCGGCGAGCAGCGCGTCGACGTCCGCGGCGTCCGCGCCCATGTGCAGCGCGCCGGTGACCGCGCCGACGACGCGCGTCGCGCCGCCGCCGGGCCGCCGCTCGCCGCCGGGCCGCCGCTCGGTGAGTCCGTCGAGTTCGGTGAGGGAGTACAGACAGTCCTGCTCCCGCAGGGCGCGCACCGTCTCCGCCGAGCGGGGTGCCACGGCGGTGATGCCCCAGGGCTGCCCGGAGCGGGCCGCGGCGTTCTCGGTGTAGACGGCCTGGTGGGCGCGGTGGAAGGCGCCGAGCCCGAAGTGCACGACGCGGGTGCGCAGTTCGGCGGGGTCGACGGCGGGACGCTGACCGGGCGCGAGCCGGGGCAGCGCCGCACGGCTCAGCGGCTGGGTCTGGGTCTGGGGCTGGGACTGGGGGAGTGCGTCGGCGCTCACCAGTCGTGCACCGAACCGTCGAGGCGCCGCGCGACCGGCAGATAGCGCTGCTGGTACGGGAAGCGCTCGGCGGCCTTCTCGTCGTACTCGACGCCGAGCCCCGGCTCCTCCGAGGGGTGCAGCATCCCGTCGGCGAACGTGGCACCGCCGTGGAAGACCTCCGCCGCCTCGTCGGGGTGGCCCATGTACTCCTGGATGCCGAAGTTCGGCACGGTGACATCGAGGTGCACGGCAGCGGCCATGCTCACGGGCGAGAGGTCCGTCGCGCCGTGGGAGCCGGTGCGCACGTGGTAGAGCGCGGCGAGGTCGAAGATCCGCCGCAGGTGCGTGATGCCGCCCGCGTGCACGACGGTGGTGCGCACGTAGTCGATGAGCTGCTCGGTGATCAGATGCTGGACGTCCCAGATCGAGTTCAGCACCTCGCCGACCGCGATCGGGGTCGTGGTGTGCTGCCGGATCAGGCGGAACGCCTCCTGGTTCTCGGCCGGGGTCGGGTCCTCCATCCAGAACAGGCGGCAGCTCTCGACGCTCTTGCCGAACCTGGCCGCCTCGATCGGGGTGAGCCGGTGGTGCACGTCGTGCAGCAGGTGGAAGCCGAATCCGAACCGCTCCCGCACCGCCTCCAGGTAGGTGGGCGCGAAGTTCAGATACGCCTCGGTGTCCCAGGGCTGCTCGTCGGGCAGCTCCGTCGCCGCGGGCTCGTAGACCTTGCCCTTGCGGACGCCGTAGGTGCCGCCGACGTCGGGGACGGCGGCCTGCGCCCTTACGGCCTTGTAGCCCAGCTCCAGATAGCGCTCGACGTCGTCCAGCAGGGAGGGCACGTCGGTGCCGCTGGCGTGCGAGTAGACCAGCACGCCGTCCCGGGAGCGCCCGCCGAGGAGCTGGTAGACGGGCATCCCGGCCGCCTTGCCCTTGATGTCCCACAGCGCGGTGTCCACGGCGGAGACCGCCGTCATGGTGACGGGCCCGCGCCGCCAGTAGGCGCCGCGGTAGAGGTACTGCCACATGTCCTCGATGCGGTCGGCGTCCTTGCCGATCAGCAGGGGGACCACGTGGTCGCGCAGATAGGCGGCGACGGCCAGCTCGCGGCCGTTCAGCGTGGCGTCACCGAGGCCGGTCACACCGTCCGTCGTGGTGATGCGCAGTGTGACGAACGTGCGGCCCGGCGAGGCGACGAACACCTCGGCGCGCTCGATCTTGCTCACAGACGGATCTCCTTCACGGGCTTGCGGGCTTGCGGACTTGCGGGCTTGCGGACTGACGGGTGCGTGGGGTGTGCGTGGGTTCGGCGTCCCGCACAACGGGGGGCCTGTCGGGCAACACTGGTATACAAGCACTTGTGTTTCAGTACGGCAATACCAGAGTCACCACGTTTTTACGCGCGCGTCGTCGGAGAACATCGCAGATCAGGGGCCCGTCGACGCGCCGGAGCGCCGCACGAGGGCCCGGCGAGGGGCGCGGGAGAGCCGTCGAACGTGCCGGGCGGAGGCACGCTCAGCTATACGATGGGCGCATGGCTCAATCGAACCGGCGGACGAGTCGGCGGGCGATCTACACGACGCTGCGCCAGATGGTCCTCACCCTCGAACTCCCGCCGGGTGCCGCCCTTTCGGAGAACGAACTCGCGGCCTCGCTCGGCGTGAGCCGCACGCCCGTGCGCGAGGGGCTGATCCTGCTCGCGCAGGAGGGGCTGGTGCAGGTCTTCCCGCAGATCGGCTCGTTCGTCTCGCGGGTGGACCCGGCACAGGTGGCCGACGCCCAGTTCCTGCGGGAGGCCGTCGAGCTGGCCTCCCTGGAGGACCTGCCGGCCGAGCTGGACGAGGCGGTCGTCGGTGAACTGCGCGGCAACCTGGAACAGCAGCGGCGCGAGGATCTCGGCCTGGAGGAGTTCTTCGCGCTGGACGAGGCGTTCCATCAGGGCCTGATGCGCCTCAGCGGCCACGGCAACGCCTGGACGACCGTCGCCGCCGCGAAGGGCCACCTGGACCGGGCCCGCCGCCTGGGCCTCTACGAGAACGTGTCGCCCGCCGCGTTCGCCGCCCAGCACGACGAGATCTTCGACGCGGTCGTCGGCGGCGACGTCCCGCTCGCCCGCACCGCCATGCGCACCCACCTGCGCGCCGTCTTCAACGACATCGAGCGCATCCGCGCCCACTCGCCCGAGCTGTTCGCGGCCAACTCGGAGACGGTGCCGGTGCGGCGGAGCGTCGTCGTCTGGGAGTAGCTCCGGGAGTGTGACGGGGGCCCTTCGACGGAGACTTCCTCGACAGGGGCCTTCTCGACGGAGGCCTTCTCGACGGAGACCTCCCGGAGGCCCGTTCCGGCGGGCCCCCGGGAGGGGTAGAGGGGGTTACGGGACGCGGGAGTCCGTCGTCAGCCGAAGTCCACGTCGCTGCACAAGTAGTACGCCTGGTCCATGTGCGACGCCTGCCAGATCGTGTAGACGACATGGCGCCCTGAGTACCCGGACGTGTTCACGTTGATCGCGTAGTTCTGGCTGGGCGCGTATCTGCCGGTCTCGGCGACCAGTTGCAGGTCGTCCCAGCCCATGGCCTCGGTGGTGGGGTCGAAGCCCTGACGGGTGACGTAGACCTTGAAGTAGTCGGCGCCATGACTGGCCTGGTCGTGGAGCTGCACGGTGAAGTTGTCGGCCACGGGTGTCGTCTTCCACGGGCCCACCGCGTCGAGCGAGTTGTAGCGCCCGCCTTCCGTCCGGCCTCCGCTGCACAGCTGCCCGTTCGGGACGGCGGCCTGGTGGTTGCCGCCGACGCCGTTGCGGTACAGCCCGTTCCAGTTCCACATCGCGTTCGGGTTGTCCTGCCACGCCTGCCAGCACATGGGGTCTTCCTGCGCCATGTCGGGGTTCTGGAAATCGTCGCCCCAGCGGTCCCAGCAGCCGTAGTTGCGGGAGGCGGGGTCGACGACCGAACCGTGGGCCGAGGCGGTCCCGGACCAGGAGAGCAGGCAGAGCAGCGCCGCGGACAGCAGCGTCAGCACGCGGAGGGGCCAGCTCACACGCCTGACGCGTCTGGCGCGATCATGACAATCGGCACGCATGGGTGGGTCTCCGTTCTCCGTGGGGGTGTGCGGGTGATGGGGGTAATGGGAGCGCTCCCATTGCGGAGGGTATTACTCCTCGGGGGAGTGTTGAAGCGTGTAAACCAGCCATGGGGCGGGGCGGGGTGGAATGGGGTGGCGGTTGATGTGGAGCTGACAGACTTCGATATCTGTTACCTGTTATCTGTTAGTTGATATCCGTCATCCGTCACCTGCTATCTGATACCCGTCAGCCGTCAGCCGTCAGCCGTCAGCCGTCAGCCGTCAGCCGTCAGCCGTCAGCCGTCAGCCGTCGCCGACTGCGACGGTCATGCCGCGCAGCGCGTAGCTGTCGATCGCCTCCTGGAAGGTGAGGCGGGGCTCGGAGCGCAGCCGTATTCCGGGTTCGGCGAAGAGGCGGCTGAGGAAGATGTCCGTCTCCAGGATCGCGATGTGGGCTCCGGGGCATCTGTGCGGACCGTCTCCGAAGGAGAGCCCGGAGGCGACGGCGAGGCCGTCGATCGAGCGTTGCGGGCGGAGGCACTCGGGCTGCTGTCCGACCGCGCGGGGGTCGGTGTTGGCGCTGTCGATGAGCAGCTCGACCAGCTCCCCGGAGGGCACCGTCACCGTCCCGTCGGTGCTCCGGACGTCGAGCGGCGCGGTGGTACGGCGGCGGAGGCGGCCGATGACGGGTTCGAGCCGGAGCAGTTCGTGCAGCACCGCGAGGCGTTCGTCCTCGTCGGCCGCGCGGTAGCGGCGGAGCAGCGCGTCGTCGGAGAAGAGGTGCCAGGCGGCGACGGTGACGAACTCCCGCGTAGTGAACATCCCCGCCGCCGCGAACGACAGGCACTCGCCGAGGATCTCCGGGCTCGTGCACCCCTCGTCCAGCAGGTGCGAGATGAGGTCGTCGCGGCGCGCCCGGCGGTGGGCCCTGATGGCGGGGCGTACGTCGGCGACGTAGAAGCGCAGCCAGTTCGAGTTCTGCCGCACCACCCAGCGGATGCCCTCGACGCTGGTGAAGCCGGGCGTGCCGAACCGCTCGGGAATGAAGCGCTCCAGGCGGCGCCGGAGGCCCGGTCCGCCCTCGGTCAGGCCGATCACGGAGGCGGCCACTCCGATGGCGAGGTGGAAGCTCAGATCGGCCAGGTCGGCCTTGCCCGCCGCGCGCAGCTTCGCGAGCTGCGCCTCCGCGATTCTGATCATCGTCGGGCGGTACTCCTGGGAGACGCGGCGTGGGGTGAAGAACCGTGCGGTCTGCCGACGGTGTTCGCGGTGCTCGGGGCCGTCGCGGTACAGGACGGGGCGCCGCACGCGCGCGGGCAGCTTGCGTACCGTCTCGATGCCGAGGCCCGCCTGCACCGTGCCGGTGCTGCGCAGCACGGTGCGCGCCTCGTCGTAGCCGCGTATCCGCCAGACGCCGTCGGGGCCGCGGCGCACGGGGCAGCTGTCGGCGGCGGGGCCCGGATCGGCCGCGGGTGCCGGTTCCGGTGCCGGTCCCGGCCCGGGCACCCGTCCCGGTCCGGGTGCCGCACCTGCGCCGGGTGCCGGTGCCGTTTCGGGGTCCAGTTTCCGGTGGATCTTGCGTGCGCCCAGTACGTCACCGCTCACCGCGGCACCTCCCTGGTCCCGGTCCCTGGCCCCTGCCCGTGGGGTCCGACCGTAGCCCGTCGGCGGGCCTCCGTCAGCGCGACTTCACGCCTGGGTTCGACGGGCTCGGCCCGCTTCGCCGGCAGGGTCGGTCAGCCCTGTGCCTCGGCCCACGCGGACAGTTCGGACTCGGCGGCGGCCAGCAGCCCTGGCGACGGGGACGGCGCGCCGTTGGTGACCAGCGCCGCGTGCATGGTGCCCGCGGGCGCGGACGAGGTGAGCAGCAGGCGGCGGCTGCCGGTGCCGCCGGGCTCGGGCGCGACGGCGACGGGCGTGGTCCGCGTGTATGCGGGCGGCCCGTGGACGGTACCGAGGTCGGAGACGACGGTGGTGTCGCCGGTGCCGAAGGACGCGGGCAGGTGCAGCTCGGTCGGCGCCTCCTTGCTGTCGGACCGCCACAGCAGGACGCCGTACTGCCCCGATCCCACCAGTTCCGCGAGGTGCGGCAGGGAGTCGGGGACGGGGTTCCAGGTGAGGGCGGCGGAGCCGTCGCGTGAGCGGTCCTCGTAGGTGAAGCCGAGGGTGCGGCCCGCGGTCGCTGCGGGGTACAGGCGGTCGAGGAGGCGGGCGTCCTGGCGCAGTGCGGCCTTGCCGGAGTCGTCGAGGCGGACGGCGGACAGGTCCTCGTCGTTCCAGGCGTCGCCCTCGGTGCGGACCTTGTCCGGGTTGCCGTTCATCAGCTCGTGGTGGCGGCCGTTGTAGATGTCCCACTGCCACTGCGTACCGGAGAGGACGGGGCCCGAGTCCGTGGGGTCCGACCACCAGTCGGCTCCGGGGAGGCGGGAGTCGAGCGCCTGGTACATCGCCTTGTAGACCGTCGGCGCCTTGTCGGAGACGGCCCCCTTCAGGGGGTGCCCGAACTCGCTGACGACGGCCGCCGTGCCGGAGTCGTCCGCGCGCTCGCGCACGGACTCGAAGTCGCCGGTGTACTGGCCGTCGCGCGCCTTGCCCGGCATGAAGACGCCGGAGATGGCCTTCTGGTCGTAGAAGTGGGTGTTGAAGACGTAGCGGGGCCCCAGGGTGCCCGCGTCCAGGAGGCCGCCCTCCTCCTTCTGGAAGGAGAGGTTCGCGTTCCAGAAGAGGTTGGGCTCTACGTAGGCGGGCTTTTCCCGCCACCCGGCCGCGTCCATGCGGGCGCGGAACCTCTCGTAGAAGGGCCACAGCACGTCGCGCTCCCACGTGCGGCTGTTCTGGCCGGAGTCGTAGCTGCCCGCGTGGGGTTCGTTGTACGGGTCGAACCCGGCGACGGCCGCGAACTCCTCCGCGCTCAGGTGGTCTGCGAGGTAGGCCATGGTGGTCTCGGCGGTGTCGAGGAACGCGTCCTGGACGCCGTGCTCGTTGTGCCAGAAGTCGTACGTGGCCTGCTTCACGGCCTCGTTCTGGGTGATGTTCTGCCCCCAGAAGAAGCAGATCCCGCAGGACTCCCTCGGATACCCGCCCGCCTCGACGGCCCAGGCCGGGGCCCCGTCGCCGGTGTACCAGCTCTCCTCGTGGAACAGGTGGCGCGAGTAGAGGTCCTGGTGGAAGTCGGGGAAGACGCGGATCCCGGCGTCGAGGAAGGCGCGCATCTGGGCTGTGACGTCGGCGAGGTACGCGGTGTCCACCCGTCCGCGTTCCGGCTCGGCGTACGCCCAGGACAGCAGGAAGCGCACGGTGTTGCCGCCGCCGAGGGCGCGCAGCGCCGCCGCGGACTTCTCGGCGTCGGCGACGGAGGCGAAGGGCAGGCCGCCGTTCTCCTCCAGCTTGGTCTCGCCGGAGACGTTGTAGCCGCGCAGCACGGCCTCGCGGCCGAGCCCGTCCGTGAAACGGCCGTCTTCGGCGGTGAGGGTGGCCGTGGCGGGGCCGTCGAACCACAGGGAGTCGGGGAGGGCTTCGGCGGCTGAGGACGCGGGCGCGGGCGCGGATGAGGGCGGGGACGCGGTCGAGGGCGGGGCGCCCGCGAACGCCAGCAGCCCGGTGAGGAGCGCGGCCAGCGCGGCGGCGAGGGGGCGGGGTGGTCGGTGGTGACGGGGCGGATGGGGCGGACGGGGCGGTCGTGGGTGACGGGAGGGGCGGTGGGCCCAGCGGAAACCACGGAACGCACGTCGTCCATGCACACGCCTGTTCGCCATGGCCATTACAATTCCGGGCTCGCGGGAGTCCCGTCAACACCTCCCGCGCTTACCCGCAACACGGGCGTCTTCGGCCCGTGGCCGGTGTGGCGGTGCCACAGGCGGCGCGGCGAGGGGCAGGGTGGGGGACCGTTCTTGTCCGTTCCGTCCGACTGCTCCCCTTTGCCCCCCGGCCCCCCGACCCCGGCCCCGAATCCCCACTGTCAGCCAACCTCCGCCCGCGATCCGGAGACGCACGATGCCCCGTCCCCCGCTCAGGCCCATCCGGTCACTCCGGCCGGTCCGGCCCCTCAGCCCGGCGCCGCAGGACGGCCGGGCCCGCCCCGTGACCGTGGCCGCCACGGTGAGCCTCCTGCCGCTCTGCGCCGCCGTGTTCCTCCTGGACATGGCCCTCGTCCTCGGGCGCCGTACCGACTTCGTCGACCGTCCCGTGCTGACCGGGGCCGTCGCGTCCCGTCACCAGGCCCTCGACGGGCTGATGACGTTCGCCACCGACAACTCGAAGGTCCCGCTGATCATCGTCTCCGTGCTGGCCACCGCGCTGCTCGGGCTGCGCGCCCGCTCGTGGCGTCCGGTGCTGCTGGTGGCCGGGGCGGGGGCGCTGTCGGTGGGGGCTGCCACACTTGTCAAGGAACTCACGGACCGGACCCGCCCGCCCGCCTCCTTCTGGGCCGTCCCGGAGAGCGGCTTCTGCTTCCCCTCCCGGCACACCACGATCGCCGTCGCCGTGCTGCTGGTGCTGGCCTACGTGTTCGCGGGCCATCTGCGCGCCCGCTCGCGTGCCGCAGCCCTCGCCGTATGGGCGGGGGCGCTGGGCCTGGCGCTGCTGGTGGGCGTCAGCCGCGTGTATCTGGGCGTGCACTGGGCCACCGATGTGCTGGGCGGCTTCGCGCTCGGGGCCGTCGTGGCCCTGCTGCTGATCGTCCCTGACACGGTACGGCGGCACCGGGGGCGGCAGCGTCCCTGGCGACGCGGTGCCGACTGGAGCCGCAGCACGCTTCCGCCCGTGCCCTGAGCGCGGGCCCCTGAGCGCGGCCCCGCGCGGGCCCCAGCGCTGAAGGGGGCCGGAACCGGACCGGGGGCCGGTGAGGCGGGCCCCGTCCGGGCGCGGGCGGCGCGTGCCGGTCCATTGATCACACGATCGTGGGGCCGGACGCACGCTGGAACGGTTCGCCTGCGCGGCCTGTGCGTACGGTCCCCGGCATGGACGACCCCATGACGGCCAGGGCAGCCGTGGTCACCGAACTCCGGCTCTCCTCCTACCGTTCCCTCCGTGGCCTCGTCGTCCCCCTCACCCCCGTCACGCTGCTGACGGGACCCAGCGGAAGCGGCAAGTCCACCGTCCTGGAGGCGTACGAAGCACTCGCGCGCCTCGGCGGCGGCGAAGCGCTCGGCGAGGTCTTCGGCACCGTGAGCGGCGGCCCGTCCGCCTACGTACCGCAGCGCGCACGCCCCGACGGCCAGGGCAGACGCGGCTTCCGGCTCGGCTGCACCGTCGACGGCCCGGCGGGCACGGTCCACTTTGACGTCGCCGTCCAGGCCGAACCCGAACTGCGCATCGCGGGCGAGCGGCTGACGGGCGCCGGCGGCCGGGCGCTGCTGTCCACCGCGCTGCGCGATCCCGCCCGTCGCACCGTCCAGGCCGAGTGGCACACAGCGGGCGCCACCCGCGTCACGCGAGCGCCGCTCCCCGACGACCGCCTCGGCACGGCACTGCTGCCCCTGCGCGTCGCGGGCACCACCGAGGGACAGCGGCACG
This sequence comes from Streptomyces daliensis, assembly GCF_054782395.1. Classification (NCBI taxonomy): domain Bacteria; kingdom Bacillati; phylum Actinomycetota; class Actinomycetes; order Kitasatosporales; family Streptomycetaceae; genus Streptomyces; species Streptomyces daliensis. The sequence continues at coordinate 44,403 of NZ_BAAGSO010000107.1, forward strand.
TGCTCGCCGCCGCCGAACAGGTCGTCGTCGCGCTGCGCTCCGCCTTCGCCTGCGACCCGCGCCCCGAGACCATGCGCGATCCGGTCGCCTACGCCGACGGCATGCTGCGCGGCGGCTGCGACAACATGGCGGCGGTGCTGCGCCGTACGCGTACGGAGTGCGGCACCCGGCACGCGGCCCTCGTCGACGCCGTACGCGCGGGCTGCGCGGGCCCCGTCACGGGGCTGACGGCCGACCTGATCACCGTCACGGGGGTCACAGGGGCCAGGGGCGGCATGGGGCGGGGGCAGCGCTGCGGCGACCCGCACGACCCCCGGCTCGTAAGGGCCCTGGTCGAGCGCGGCCCCTGCACGCCCGGCACGCCCCTGGAATGGCTCGGGGACGGCGAGCTGCGCTACACGGCCCTGGCCCTCGTGCTGCTCACGGGGCCCGGCGTGCTCTCCATGGACCCGGCCGACGAGGTGCTGCCCGCGCGGCAGGCGCTGACCGTCCTCGCGGACGGCATGGACCGGGCCATGGACCGGCGGCAGTCGGCCGAACTGCGGTCGCTGGCCGCGCGCATGGGCAGGCGCGGACACGTCAGGCTGCTCGGCACGGTGCGGGACGCGGACGAGGTGCGGGGCGTGGGCGACAGCGCGGGTGCGGAGGCGGGCGGGGACGGGGGCGAGGGCAAGGAGGAGGTGGCGGGGGTGTCACTGGTAGACCTGGGGGAGTGAGCGATACCCCTGACACCCCCACTTCTGAGATCCCCGCATCCGGCACTCCCGCTGCCGACGGCGCCGAAGGCCGCCCCACGGTGCGCCAACTCCAGGACCGGCTGGCCGAGTTCGCCGCCGCGCGCGACTGGCGGCAGTACCACACGCCCAAGAACCTGGCGGCCGCGCTGAGCGTGGAAGCGGGCGAGCTGGTGGAGATCTTCCAGTGGCTGACGCCCGACGAATCCGTACGCGTGATGGAGAAGCCCGACTCCGCAGCGCGCGTCGAGGACGAGGTGGCTGACGTGCTCGCCTACCTCCTCCAGTTCTGCGAAGTGCTGGGCGTCGACCCGCTCTCCGCGCTCTCCGCGAAGATCGAGAGGAACGAAAAGCGTTTCCCGCCCCCCGGAAACGGTCACTCTATGGAGTGACGGAGAAGCCCGCGTAGGGCTTATTATCCACAGATTTCCCAAACCCCCTGGCGGAAGAGCCCATTGACGGTCACGCTGGGTAGCGACCAGTGGAGGGGGAAGGCAGATGGATGCGGAACGTCTCATCGAAGCCACCCGGTACGCGCTAGCCGAGAGCAAGGCCGTGCCGGACATCGTGGCCGAGGCGTGGCAGGCACAAGCGCTCGCGGAGGCGGTCGGCAGCCACCTCGCGATAAACGGGCCACCAACGGTCCGCTCCGAGGCCCTCGGCCTCAGCGAAGCGGGCAGCCGTGCCTGCGGTTCGCTCCATCACCCCGCGCTGCGCGCGGACGGCGTGCGCGCCACCCGGCTCACCATGATCGGGGACGCCCGCTGCACTCTCCTCGATCTCGCCGGACTGCTGGGGGAGACGGGCGCGGCCCTCGTCTCCGTCGCGGTCTCGGCGGACGAGGAGGGGCTGTACTGGCAGTGCGTCGAAGCCATCGACGCGGCGGACGAGTCGGGCGATCGCGTCATCGGCATACTCCGCAGACTCGCCCTGCGGGAGAGGGGAGGCGTCGCATGAACACGCCACGCCCTGCGGAGCTGTCCCCTCGCACCACGGGCCCGTCCCCTCGCGCCATGAGACCGCTCCCTCGCGCCGCGGGCCCGCCGCAGCCACCCTGTCCGCCGCGCCCGCCGCTGAGACCCGGTGCGCCACGGCCGAATGCCTGGTCGCGGACCCTGCCGACTGCGGGGCGGGGACCGCCACGGTGCAAGATGGAAGCATGGACCTGCGCATTTTCACCGAGCCCCAGCAAGGGGCCAGCTACGACACCCTGCTCTCCGTCGCCAAGGCCACCGAGGATCTCGGCTTCGACGCCTTCTACCGCTCCGACCACTACCTCGTCATGGGCGACTCCGACGGTCTCCCGGGCCCGACCGACGCCTGGATCACCCTCGCCGGGCTCGCCCGGGAGACCAGCCGTATCCGCCTGGGCACGCTGATGACCGCGGCGACCTTCCGTCTCCCCGGTCCGCTCGCCATCCAGGTCGCGCAGGTGGACGCCATGTCGGGCGGCCGGATCGAGCTGGGCCTCGGCTCGGGGTGGTACGGCGAGGAGCACTCGGCCTACGGCATCCCGTTCCCCAGGGAGAAGTTCGGGCGGCTGGAGGAACAACTGGAGATCATCACCGGGCTGTGGGGCACCCCGGTCGGTGAGAAGTTCCAGTTCGAGGGGACGCACTATCAGCTCAAGGACTCACCCGCGCTGCCCAAGCCCGCGCAGCCGAAGGTCCCCGTGCTGATCGGCGGCCTCGGCAAGGTGCGCACACCACGGCTGGCCGCCCGCTTCGCAGACGAGTTCAACATCCCGTTCGCCTCCCTCGACGACACACGCGCACAGTTCGCCCGCGTACGTGCCGCCGCCGAGGAGCACGGACGGTCGGCGGACGAGCTGGTGTATTCGAATGCGCTGGTCGCCTGCGTCGGCAAGGACGACGCCGAGGTCGCCCGCCGCGCCGCGGCCATCGGAAGGGAGGTGGAGGAACTGAAGGAGAACGGTCTCGCGGGCTCGCCCGCCGAGGTCGTCGACAAGATCGGCCGTTTCGCCGAGGCCGGGACCTCCCGGATCTACTTCCAGATCCTGGACCTGGGCGACCTCGACCACCTTGAGCTGATCGCCCGCGAGGTGGGGACGCAACTGTCGTGACACGTCCCGCGCTCCCGCTCCGTACGGCGCTCGCCCAGGGACCGGTGGCCCTGGACGGCGGGCTCTCCAACCAGTTGGAGGCACAGGGCTGCGATCTCTCGGACGAGCTGTGGTCGGCCCGGCTGCTGGCCGACGGCCCGGGACAGATCGAGGAGGCCCACGCGGCGTACGTACGGGCGGGGGCGCGTGCGCTCATCACCAGCAGCTATCAGGCGTCGTTCGAGGGCTTCGCGCGGCGCGGCGTCGGCCGCCGGGAGGCGGAAGGACTGTTCCGGCGCAGCGTGGAGCTGGCGCGTTCCGCCTCGGGGGACGAGCCGGTGTGGGTGGCGGCCTCGGTCGGCCCGTACGGCGCCGTACTCGCCGACGGCAGCGAGTACCGAGGGCGTTACGGGCTGAGCGTGCCGGAGCTGGAGCGTTTCCACCGGCCGAGGGTGGCGGCACTGGTGGAGGCGGAGCCCGATGTGCTGGCGCTGGAGACGGTGCCGGACGTGACCGAGGCGGAGGCGCTGCTGCGGGCGGTGGAGGGCTGCGGCGTCCCGGTGTGGCTGAGCTACACCGTCGAGGGGGGACGCACGCGGGCGGGGCAGCCGCTGGAGGAGGCGTTCGCGCTGGCGGCGGGCAACGACCAGGTGGTCGCCGTCGGGGTGAACTGCTGCGACGCCGCCGAGGTGGACGCCGCCGTGCGGGCCGCGGTGGACGGCGCGGGCAAGCCCGCCGTCGTCTACCCCAACAGCGGCGAGGGCTGGGACGCGCGGGCCCGCGCCTGGCGGGGCGCCGCGACGTTCGACCCGGCGCGCGTCGCGGGCTGGACCGCGCGCGGCGCCCGGCTCGTCGGCGGCTGCTGCCGGGTCGGCCCGGCCCGGATCGCGGCACTGGCGAAGGGACTGGCGGTGGGGTGAGGGGTGGGGTGGGGGAGGGGGGAGGGGCCCCTCCCCCCAGTGCGGGGCCCGGATGCGCCCACCCCCTCCCGTTCCCACTCCACCCCACCCCTCACCCCCCGACGCGTTCATCGTTCCGCCCGCGTGTCGCGCGGTGCTCGGAGAGGATGGGGGGATGGGTTTCCATGTGAACTCCGAGACCGGGCGGCTGCGCCGCGTCATCCTGCACCGGCCCGATCTGGAGCTGAAGCGGCTCACCCCCACCAACAAGGACGACCTCCTCTTCGACGACGTCCTGTGGGTGCGTCGCGCACGTCAGGAGCATGACGCGCTCGCGGACGCGCTGCGCGACCGCGGCATCGCCGTCCACCTCTTCGGTGAGCTGCTCGGCGAGACCCTGGCGATTCCCGCGGCCCGTGCGCTGGTGCTGGACCGGGTCTTCGACGAGAAGGAGTACGGGCCCCTCGCCACGGACGTGCTGCGCGCGGCCTTCGAGGAGCTGCCGTCGTTCGAGCTGGCGGACGTGCTGGTGGGCGGTATGACCAAGCGCGAGTACCTGGAGCGGCACCCCGAGCCTGTCTCGGTCCGCTTCCATGTGATGGAGCTGGACGATTTCCTCCTCGCGCCGCTCCCCAACCACCTCTTCACCCGCGACACGTCGGCCTGGGTCTACGACGGTGTGTCCATCAACGCCATGCGCTGGCCCGCGCGCCGCCGCGAGACGGTGCACTTCGAGGCGATCTACCGGCACCATCCCCTCTTCACGGGCGCGGAGGCGGGCGGCTTCCATGTCTGGTCGGAGGGGCAGTCGGCCTACCCGTCCACCATCGAGGGCGGGGACGTGCTGGTCATCGGCGACGGCGCCGTGCTGATCGGGATGAGCGAGCGGACGACGCCGCAGGCCGTCGAGATGCTGGCCCGCGGCCTCTTCGCGGCGGGCTCGGCCCGCAGCATCGTGGCCCTGGACATGCCGAAGCGCCGTGCCTTCATGCATCTGGACACGGTGATGACGATGGTCGACGGGGACACCTTCACGCAGTACGAGGGGCTGGGCATGCTCCGCTCGTACACCATCGAGCCGGGTGTGGGCGACAGCGAGCTGAAGGTCGCCGATCATCCGCCCGAGCACATGCACCGCGCCATCGCCGCGGCCCTCGGGCTCGACGGCGTCCGGGTGCTGACGCCCAGCCAGGATGTGCACTCGGCTGAGCGCGAGCAGTGGGACGACGGCTGCAACGTGCTGGCCGTCGAGCCCGGAGTGGTGCTTGCCTACGAGCGGAACGTCACCACCAACACCCATCTGCGCAAGCAGGGCATCGAGGTCCTGGAGATCCCGGGCAGCGAACTGGGCCGGGGCAGGGGCGGGCCGCGCTGCATGAGCTGTCCGGTGGAGCGGGACGCGGTCTAGAGTCCGCTCACTCCCCCTCGGCCCCCCTCAGCCCCTCTCACCTCGTGTTCCGTCGGCCCGGCCCCCGGCTGGTGGTGCGTGAAGTAGTGGGCGAGGGCGGGGTCAGGGGCCGGTACGTCGGTGGGGACGCCGCCCGCGCGCAGTGACGCCGTCGCGGCGGCTCCGGCGGCGACGGCCTCGCGGGCCGCGAGCGGCGAGGTGTCGGTGGGGCCGCCCTCGGCGACGAAGCGCAGGAACTCCGCGACGAGCGCACCGTCCGCGCCGCCGTGCCCGAGCAGCGCGTCCGGTGCGGCGATCTCCTCGGTGTGGTCGGCCTCGGGGCGGTAGCCGGAGCGGCGGCGGTTCCACACCTTGAGCGTGGCCGGGGCGCCCTCGAGTCCGTCGCCGAAGTTCTCCAGCCGTCCCTCGTCACCGATGACGGTGTAGTTGCGCCAGTAGTCGGGGGTGAAGTGGCACTGCTGGTAGCTGGCCAGTACGCCGTTGTCGAGGCGGGCGAGGAGCAGGCTGATGTCCTCGACGTCGACGACCGGGTTCAGCCCGGTGAGCGCGGCGGGCGGCCACACGTCCGGGTCGAACCAGTCCGGCATCCGCGCCGAGCCCGGCCCGCTCCCGTCGTCCCCGTCACCCGGCCCGCTCCCGTCGTCCCCGTCACCCGGTCCGCCCCCGTCACCGCCCCCGTCACCGCTCCCGTCCCCACCGTCCGGCATGCGGCGCGGGTTGGACCCGTACACCGCGAGGTCGCCCATGGCGGTGACCCCGCGCGTGTGGCCCCCGGCCAGCCAGTGGATGACGTCGAGATCGTGTGCGCCCTTCTGGAGCAGCAGCCCCGTGGTCCTGGCGCGTTCGGCGTGCCAGTCCTTGAAGTAGTAGTCCCCGCCGTGGCCCACGAAGTGGCGGCACCACACCGAGCGGACCCGCCCGATCAGCCCGTCGTCGATCAGCCGCCGCATCCGGCGCAGCACGGGCAGGTGCCGCAGGTTGTGGCCGACGTACAGCCGCGTGCCGGAGTCCCGCGCGGCCCGCAGCAGGTGGTCGCAGTCGGCCATGGTGATGGCGAGCGGCTTCTCGACGAACACCGCGACCCGCGCGGCGAGGAAGAACAGCGCGGGCCGCAGATGGAGGTCGTCCGGGGTGAGGACGAAGACGGCGTCGAGGCCGTCGGCGAGCATGTCCTCGTAGTTCTCGTGCACGGCGGTGCCGGGCCCGAACAGGCCGAGCGCGTCGGCGCGGCCCCGTGGGGAGGGATCCGCGCAGGAGACGACCCGTGCGACGCCCGGACGGTGGGCGTGGGCCGCCAGCGGCGCGCGCTGGCCGACCCCGACTACCCCGATCCGCAGTTCATCCTGCGGCGAACTCCGCAGTTCACTCATGAGCGCGCGCCCTCCCGCTCAGTGGCCGAGCGTCGCACGCAGCGCGGGCTGGAGGGCGTCCCCGTGCGCGCGCACCATGTCGTCGCACAGGTCCCAGATGCGTTCGACGGGCAGCGTCGCCGCGGTGGCCGGGTCGGCCATGGCGGCGCGCCGGATGTGGCGCGGCTCGTTCTCCAGCGCGGCCCGTACGACCAGCTCGTTCATGTGCAGATAGTTGCTGTTGAGGGCCGCGCACTGCGGGGGCAGGGAGCCGACGCGGGTGGGCTGTACGCCGAGGTCGTCGACGAGGCAGGGGACCTCGACGACCCCGTGCGCCGGCAGGTTGTCGATCAGGCCGTGGCCGTGGTTGGGCACGTTGCCGTAGACGGTGCGGGGTGTGCCCGTGGTGATGCTGTGGATGATCTGGGGCGCGTACTCCATGGTGCCCTCGACGGGGAGGGGGTCCCCGGCTTCGAGCGCCTCGCGGGTCTTCTCGTACGCGGCGACGTTCTCGTCCACGATGTCCAGGTAGGCGCCGACGGGCAGCCGCAGCCGTTCGATCTCGCTGTCGTGGTGCAGGTACCAGGGGACGTACTCGGAGGAGTGCTCGCTGGTCTCGGTCGGGTAGTAGCCGAGGCGCCGGTACATGTCGACGCGTACCCGGCGCCGCAGTTGCGGGTCCTCGGCGACGAGTGCGTCGAGCCGCGGGTACAGGTCCACACCGTTCTGTTCAAAGCGGAGCACCCACGCCTGGTGGTTGACCCCGGCGGCGCGGTAGCTGACCTCCTCGTACGGGACCTTCAGCAGCTCGCACAGGTCCCGCATGGTCCAGTACACCGAGTGGCACAGGCCGACGACGCGGGTGAGGCCCGTGGCGCGGGTGAGGTACTGGACGTTCATCGCCATGGGGTTGGTGTAGTTGAGCAGCCAGGCGTCGGGGCACAGCTCGGCGATGTCCTCGCCGAGGGCCTTCAGCACGGGGAAGGTGCGCAGGGCCCGGAAGATGCCGCCGATGCCGAGGGTGTCGCCGATGGTCTGGCGCAGGCCGTAGCGGGCGGGCACGTCGAAGTCGGTACGGGTGGCTTCGCGCATGCCGACCTGGATGATGTTGATGACGAAGTCGGCCCCGTCGAGTGCCTCGCGCCGGTCGGGGTGCGCGGTGATGCGGGGTGCGGCGGCGCGGGTCTCGGAGATGAGGTCGGCCGCGGCGTGTGCGGTGGCCAGGCGGTCGGCGTCGATGTCGTGCAGGGCGATGTGGACGTCCTTGAGTTCGGGGAACTCGAAGAGGTCGGCGAGCAGGCCCTGGGTGAACACGACGCTTCCCGCGCCGATGAACGCGATCTTCTTGGCGGCGGGCCCTGCTTTCGGACCCGTGGCTGTCTTCGGGGTCGTGGCTGTGGTCGGGGTGGTGGTGGTCGTCACCGTGGTCGTCCTCACTGGCTTCGTCACTGGTTCTACTGGTTCTCTCGGTTGCGGGTCGCGGCGGCGAGGGCCTCGTCCCAGGTCGGCTGTGCCGTGGTGCCGCCGTGGGCCCGGGTGGACAGGGCGCCGCAGGCGGCGGCGAGTTCGAGCGCCTGCTCGGGCGGCAGCCCGGCGAGGACGGCGGCGAGGTAGCCCGCGTTGAAGCTGTCGCCCGCGCCGACGGTGTCCAACGGCCGCACGGGCGTGCCCCGGGTGCGCAGCGGGGTGCGCCCGTCGTAGGCGAGGGCGCCCTTGCCGCCGTTCTTGACGATCACGCGCGGGCCGTACGAGGCGAGCCGTGCCGCGGCCGACTCCAGGGACACGGCGGAGGGTCCCGCCAGGGCCAGCGCCTCCTGCGCGTTGGGCAGCAGGAAGTCGACGAGCGGAAGCACCGTCGCCAGCCCTGCCGGGTCCCACTGGCCGTCGGGGTCGTCGTTGGTGTCCAGGGAGGTGGTGGCTCCGTGCGCGCGCGCCGTCTCCAGCAGCCCCGGCAGTCCGGCGGCCAGCTCCGGCATCAGGAAGTAGGAGGCGGCGTGCACGTGCCTGCTGCGCGCCAGCAGGTCTTCCGGTATGTCGTCGGGACGGGTGGCGCCGAGGGTTCCGGAGGCGGTGAGGATGGCGCGGTCGTCGTCCCGGGTGATGACGGCGGTGAGCGGGGTGGGCAGCGCGGGGTCGACGCGCAGCGCCTCGGTGTCGACGCCCAGCGCGTCGAGCCGGGCGCGGACGAAGCGCCCGGCGTCGTCGTCGCCGATCCGCCCCGCGAAGGCGACGCTGAGGCCGAGTCTGGCCGCGCCGCACGCGGTGATCGCGGCGGAGCCGCCGAGCGTGAGCATGCCGGTGGAGACGAGCTGTTCGCGCTGTCCGAAGGCGAGGGGCTCGTGCAGCGGGCCGAGGACGACGTCCGGGTTGGCGTCGCCGATGACGAGCAGGTCGAAGGTGTGCGGCATGAGCTGTCCTTGCCGTGCGGTGGTGTGGCCGGGGTTCGGGAACGGGGCGGGGGTGTGGCGCTAGCCCTTGAGCCCGCTGGAGGTGATGGACCGGATGAACGACTTCTGCGCGGCCAGGAAGGCGAGCAGCACCGGCAGCACGGTGATCACGTTGCCCGCCATGACGGCCGCCCACTGGGTGTGGTGCACGCCCTGGAACGTCGTCAGCCCGAGCTGGAGCGTGTAGTGGCTGTCGTGGTGGATGGCGATGAGCGGCCAGGTCAGGTCGTTCCAGGTGGTGAGGAACGTCAGGACGGCGACGGTGCTCAGCGCGGGCCTGGACAGCGGCAGGACGATGAGGAACAGCACCCGCAGCCGTGAGCAGCCGTCGAGCCAGGCGGCCTCCTCCAGCTCCCTGGGCAGGGAGAGGAAGAACTGCCGCAGCAGGAACACGGCGAACGGTGTCACCAGCGACGGGACGATCAGCGCGCCCAGCGAGTCGATGAGCCCGAGTCGCTTCATGACGAGGAACGTCGGGATCATCGTGAGCTGGAAGGGGATCGCCATCGTGCCCAGCATCAGCACCAGCAGGAGCCGGGAGCCCGCGAACCGCATCCGGGCGAACGCGTAGCCGCCGAGCGCCCCGAACAGCAGGTTGGAGGTGACGGTGACGGCGGAGACGATCAGCGAGTTGGCGAACCACTGGGGGAAGAGGGCGTTGCCCAGCACGTAGCGGTAGCCGTCGAGGTGGATGCCCGAGGGCCACAGGGCCGGCGGGAACCTGTTGATCTCGGCGTTGCTCATCACGGAGCTGAGCAGCAGCCACAGCAGGGGGAGGGCGAAGAGCAGGGCCAGCGGGGCCAGCACCAGGTGCCAGGGGCTGAACGGCAGGCGTACGCGGAGACGGCCGCGGGCGCCGCGCGGTGTGGAGGTCGCGGTCATCGTGCTGCCCCCTGAACAGTGCCGGTGCTGGTGGCTGTGCTGGTGGTGGTACTGGTTCCGGCGTCGCTGCCACTGCCGGTGCCGCTCTCGGCGCCGTCACCGTCACCGTCACCGGTGCCGTTGCGACGGCGACGTACCAGCCGCAGGCACCCGGCGATCGCGAACAGCGCCAGGGCCAGCACATACGCGGCTGCCGCGCCGTAGCCCGCGGTGAAGTTCTTGAACGCCTGCTCCCAGATGAAGTAGACGATCACGGTGGTGGAGCCGAGCGGCCCGCCCTTGGTCGTCACGTACACCAGGTCGAAGACCTGGAGCGCGTTGATCGTCTGCCACAGCAGCAGGAACACACTGACCGGCAGCAGCGTGGGCAGGACGACGTGCCGCAGCAACTGCCGTCTGTTCGCGCCGTCCAGCCGGGCCGCTTCGGTGAGGGACTGCGGTATGTCCTGGAGCGCGGCGAGGTAGATCACGACGCAGAACCCGGTGCCGCTCCACAGGGAGATGGCGACGAGGACGAGCAGCGCCTGGCCTGGGTCGGTGAGGAAGCCCTGCGGTGAGACGCCCAGGGAGTGCAGCACCGCGTTGGCGGCGCCGAACTCCGGGTCGAGGATGAAGGAGAAGAGCACGCCCTGGGCCGTGGCCGACACGATGAACGGAACGAAGATCAGGACGCGGTACAGGCCGACCAGCCGGATGCGCCGGTTCAGCAGGAGGGCCAGCGCGAGGCCGAGTCCCATGCTGAGGGGCACGTAGAGGACGGTGTAGAGCACCGTGTTGCGTATCGCCTGGCTGAAGTGCGGGTCCTGGCTCAGCGCGCGGTAGTTGTCGAGCCCGACCCAGCGGCTCGGGGTGATCAGGTCGTCCGCCTGGAAGGAGAGCAGCAGGGACCAGAGGACGGGGACGACGCTCAGCCCGAGGATGATCAGGACGGCGGGGGAGACGAACAGGTACGCCGTCCAGGAGCTGTCGGGCCCGCGGCGGCGCTTGCGGCCCGGTGCTTTCCGTCCGTCGTCCGGCCGGTCGTCCTGGCGGCCATGGCGCTGGCCGCGCCGCTGACGGCCGCGTTCGCGTGCGTCGTCGGACAGCGTGAGGGGTGCGGGAAGAGAGGGCATGGGCTGATGACTCCTCAACGCGGGATGATCAACGCGGCGTTGGCCTGGTCGGCGCAGCGGCGCAGTGCCGCGGCCGGTGTGCTCTTGCCGAGAAGTACGGAGACGATGGCTTCGCCCAGCGCCGCTGAGATCTGCGCGTAGGCGGGGTGGACGGGCCGTACGCGCGCCGTCTCCAGCGTGTCGGTGAACGTCCGCAGGCCCGGTGTCCCGGCGCTCTTCTTCCGCCAGGCGGGCAGTGCCTCGGTGCGGCGGCTCAGGGGGAGGCTGCCCGCGTCGATGTCCCAGCGGACGTCCTGTTCGGGCTGCGTCAGCCATCTGACGAAGGTCTGCGCGGCCTTCAGCCGTGCGCCGCCGTTGTCGAAGACGGCCCAGGTGTCGGGCCCGGAGATGGTGAGGGGGCGTCCGCTGTAGCTCGGCAGCGGCACCACGTGGTAGTCGACCTTCGCCTGCTGGATGTCAGGGAGCTGCCAGGGCCCCGTGACGGCCATGCCCATGCGCCCGGAGAGGAAGACCTGGTACATCTGGTCGCTGCCGGGCTTGGGGTCGATGTAGACGCTCTTGTCGCGGGCCAGCGCCGCCACCGTCTCCAGGGCGCGGACCCCGGTGTCGGCGAAGCCGATGCTGCGGCCGTCCTCGTGGATGACGTCGCCGCCCAGGTCCCACACCATCGGCCACAGCCGCCACACCGTGTCCTCGTCGCCGACTCCGGGCCAGCCGGTGCCGAAGACGCCCCGCTCCCGGTCGGTCAGCCGCTTGGCGACGTCCTGGAAGTCCCGCCAGCGCCAGCCCGGTTCGGGCAGCGGCACCCCGGCCTCGCGGAAGAGTTTCTTGTTGCACACGACGGCGAGGGAGTCGAGCAGCGCGGGCGCGGCGCGCACCTGCCCTTTGACGGTGACGGCCGCGCGCGCCGCGGGCCAGTAGTTCTTCCAGGGGGTGGGGCCCTCGTCCATGGTGTCGGTCAGGTTCGCGACCTGGGGGCTGAGGGCGACGCCCGCGAGGTCCGAGCCGAAGATGTAGGCGATGTCCGGGTAGGCGCCGGAGGCGAGCGCCGCGGTCACCTTCTGGAGCATCGCGTCCGCGACCACACCGGCGCCGGGGACGACGCGGATGTCCGGGTGCTCCCTGTTGAACCGGTCGACGAGCGCCTCGATCGCCGTGCGGGCCGTGTCCGTCTGCCCGTGCCACAGCTCGACGGTGACGCGCCCGCCGCTCTCCCCGCCCGCCGCCGCACCGTCGCCGCCGCAGCCCGCGAGCGCAGCCGAGGCGAGGGCCGCGCCCGCCGCCGTCGCGCCCTGCCGCAGGACACGGCGCCGCGAGGGCCGCCCGCGCGTGTGCTGACCGTGCCCGCCGCGCTGACCGGGCTGACGGAGCTGACCGAGCTGACGGTGTGCCATCTGGAACCTCCACGGGAGGAACGGGGGAGTGGGTGGCGTGGGGGCGATGCGGGGTGGCGTGGGGGAGGCCGCGAGAACCGGGAAAGCCGGGAGCACCGCGAGAACCGGGAGGGGGTCCGGGACGCATCGTGGGGCCGTCCCGCTAGGGGATACGGGACGGCCCCACGGGCCACCGGCAGGGGGAGCCTGCCGGTGGCGGAAGGAGGGGAGCGGCGGGCCGCCGCGGGGGAGGCGGCCGGAGCCCCGGTGCACGGTTCACGGCCCTGGACCGCTTCCGTGCCCGGCTCCTGGCCTGGACCGGCGTGCCGGCCGCGGGCAACCCTCGTGGTCGAACGATGGGACGGCCGGGCGATGGGGTGGCCGTCCGACGGGGCGGCCGGACGGCCGGACCGTCGGACCGTCGGCACCCCTTCGGGGCGGCGCGTCGGCGGTCCTCGGGCCCGGAGCGGCCGTCGGAGGTCCCGACGTCCCGCGTCCCGTCAGCAGGTCTCGCGCAGGTAGTCCGCGTGCCCGATGGGCCTGACGTCCTTGTCCCGGCGCACGATGCTCAGCCGGTCGCTCCACCCCTCGCAGGCGGTGGCCAGGCCCTCTGCCGAATACTCGATGACGATGACGTGGTCACCGAACTCCTCGACGTAGCCGTCGCACTCGGTCCACTTGCCGCACTCCTCGGCGATGGCGAAGTCCAGGCCCACCGACTCGCGGTCGGCGGAGAGTTCGACGGTGTTCTTCTGCGCGACGGCCAGGTTCCGCTCGTGGGCGTGGTCGGCGATGAGGCCCAGGAGGGACTTGGCCTGCTCCGGGGTGAGGTAGTCGGCGTAGCGGTCGAAGGTGTCGTAGTTGTCGGGCTCGACGGCCTGGAAGCCCTTCTCGGCGCACTCGTCGACCCAGCCGTTGACCTTCTTCGCGATGCGCTCGCGCTTGTCCTTGGTCGTCAGGTCGAGGACGGCCTCGCCCCACTCGCTGTCGTACACGACCTCGCCCGCGTCGTCGCGCAGCAGCAGGTCGGAGTCCCACTCCTCCTCCGCGCCGGGCTGCGTCTGGAAGGCGTTGACGTAGCAGATGTTGTAGAGGCCGTCGGCCGGGGTGCTCTCGTGCGCCCGGCTGACCACCTCGACGCCGTCGGGCGGGGTGTAGGCGCCGCCGATCTGGTAGTCGAAGTCCGCGTGCGTGGGGGGCAGGGTCACCGAGGTGGGCGCAGCGGCCCTGGCGGTGTCCGCCGCGGGTCTGACGGCGTCCGCCGCGGTGGGCATCAGCACCCCGCCCGCCACGGCTGCGACGACCGCGGCAAGGGTGGCGAGACCTCGACGAGAACGAAGAACACGGGGGGTGTTCATCATCGAACTCCTGATGATCTGGGGGTACGTCCCCGCCTCGGACGCTGACAGCGATCCTGGCGACTTTGTCCGGACTGGTGGTGTGCACCACCGTGTACCGGCTAGGCGTACCTCTGACGCAGGGAGCGCGTCCGTGCGTCGACCGTAGTAAAACGAGCACGATCGGGCGTGTCAAGAGTAGGAAAGTGCGCGCGATGCGCCCGTTCCGCACAGTTTCGCGCAGTGTGTCGGAGGGGGCGGGTCTTCGCGGGGAAGGGGTCTCCGGGGCCGGTGAGCGGAAGCCCGGAGGACTGCCTTACCGTATACAGATACGGTCAATCGTATAGACTTCCGTCCTTCGTACCTGTCGAACGCGGCGTTCCCGGCCGAGCGCGGCGATAGCCACCTAGGAGCCCCTCATGGCGACACACCTCAAGGGCCGCCACTTCCTCAAGGAACTGGACTTCTCGCCGGAGGAGTTCCGTCATCTGCTCACGCTCGCGGCGGAGCTGAAGGCCGCCAAGAAGGCGGGCACCGAGCGGCAGCGGCTGCGCGGGCGCAACATCGCCCTCGTCTTCGAGAAGACCTCGACCCGCACCCGCTGCGCCTTCGAGGTCGCCGCCGCCGACCAGGGCGCCGCCACCACCTACCTCGACCCCTCCGGCTCGCAGATCGGGCACAAGGAGTCCGTCAAGGACACCGCCCGGGTGCTGGGCCGGATGTTCGACGGGATCGAGTACCGGGGCAGCGGCCAGTCCGTCGTCGAGGAGCTGGCCGAGTACGCCGGGGTCCCCGTCTTCAACGGACTCACCGATGAATGGCACCCCACCCAGATGCTGGCCGACGCGCTCACCATGACCGAGCACGCGCCCGGCAAACCACTGGAAGAGCTGGTCTTCGCCTACCTCGGCGACGCCCGCTCCAACATGGGCAACTCCTACCTCGTCACCGGCGCACTCCTCGGCATGGACGTGCGCATCGTCGCGCCGCGCGGCCTGTGGCCCGAGGACACGGTCGTCGCCGAGGCCCGCGCGCTCGCCGGGCGCACCGGCGCGCGCGTCACGCTCACCGAGGACGTGGCCGAGGGGGTGCGCGGCGCGGACTTCGTCGCCACCGACGTGTGGGTCTCCATGGGGGAGCCCAAGGAGGTCTGGGACGAGCGCATCGCGCTGCTGCGCCCGTACGCCGTGACCATGGACGTGCTGCGCGCCACCGGCAACGACCACGTCAAGTTCCTGCACTGCCTGCCCGCCTACCACGACCTTGGTACCGCGGTCGGCAGGGAGATACACGAGCGCCACGGGCTCGACTCCCTGGAGGTCACCGACGAGGTCTTCGAGTCCGCCGAGCACTCCGTCGTCTTCGACGAGGCGGAGAACCGGATGCACACGATCAAGGCCGTTCTCGTCGCGACGCTCGCGGGCGACTGACCGTCGCCCGAGGCGGGGTGTGCGCATAGTCATACACGGTTATGCGGAACCATTCATTCCGCATGGTTACGATGGAAGCGTTCCGAGGGGTCAGGGCACCGCGTCCGGGCCCCTCTCCTTTTGCTCCACCGGAAAGACCCGCCATGCCCCGTCCCGGACTCCGCGTCAAGTCCCCCGATCTGCTCGTCGCCGAGTCCGGCGCCGACCGCGAGGGCCACGGCCTCAAGCGCACCATCGGCCCCTTCCAGCTCGTCTGCTTCGGCGTCGGCGCGATCGTGGGCACCGGCATCTTCGTCGGCCTGTCCGACACGGTCGCCGAGGCGGGGCCCGCCGTCATCATCTCCTTCGTGCTCGCGGCCATCACCTGCATCTTCACCGCCTTCTCCTTCGCCGAGCTGGGCGGTGCGATCCCGGTCTCCGGCAGCTCGTACTCCTACACCTACGCCACCCTCGGCGAGCGCGCCGCCTTCCTCATCGGCTGGTGCCTGCTGCTGGAGTACGGCGTCTCCGTCTCCGCCGTCGCCATCGGCTGGGGCCAGTACCTCAACGAACTGCTCCACAACACCATCGGCTGGCAGATCCCCGCCGCGCTCGCCGACGCACCCGGGCACGGCGGCGTCGTCAACGTCCCCGCCGTCATCGTGCTGCTGCTCGCCGCGACGCTGCTGGTGCGCGGCGTACGGGAGAGTGCCCGCGCGACCGCCTCGATGGCCGTGATCAAGATCGGCATCCTGCTGCTGTTCTGCGCCATCGCCTTCACCGCGTTCGAGGCGGGCAACCTCAGCCCCTTCGCGCCCGAGGGCATCGGCGGGATCGGCGCGGGCGCCTCGCTCGCCTTCTTCTCCTTCATCGGCTTCGACGCGATCTCCACGGCGGGCGAGGAGGTCAAGAACCCGCGGCGCAACATCCCGCTGGCCATCCTCGTCACCATCGGCGTCGTCACCCTCCTCTACTGCCTGGTCTCCGTCGCCGCGCTCGGCGCGATGCCCTGGCAGGACGTCGGCGGCAAGCCAGCGGCGCTCTCGCTGATCGTCAACCACGCGACGGGCTCCACGTTCGGCAGCACCGTCATCGCCGTCGGCGCGGTCGTGGCCATCGCGTCCGTCGTGCTCGCGGTGATGTACGGGCAGACCCGCATCCTGATGTCCATGTCCCGCGACGGGCTGATGCCGAAGGTCTTCGAGCGGGTCTCGCCGAAGACGGCGACGCCTGTGGCGAACACCTGGATCGTCGCCGTCGTCTTCGCCGTGCCGGCGGCCGTGGTGCCGCTCGACGTCGTCCTCGACATGACGGTGATCGGCACGCTGGCGATCATGGCCGTGGTCAACGTCTGCGTGATCGCCCTGCGGCGCTCCCGGCCCGGTCTCGAACGCCGTTTCCGGGTGCCCATGTATCCCGTGGCGCCTGTGCTCGGGGTCGCCTTCAGCGTCTACCTCATGTGGGGGCTGCCCTGGTTGACGTGGGTCCAGTTCGCGGGCTTCCTCGTCGTGGGCCTGCTCCTGTACACCTTCTACGCCCGCCCCCGCTCCCGCCTCTCCCTTCGCGGGGTGCGGAATGAAACGTAGGGTTGCCCTTGCATGCTGGTGTGCCCCTTCACGGGGTGCGGGGTGATGGTCACACGGGGTGCGCGTCTCTTGTAGGGGTGCGCCTGCTGTGGGTGCCCCTTGGGGGTTCGTTCGCGTGGTGCGGGCCGGTGGCACGGGTTGTGCCCACCCTCCCCCAGCTACCGCTGGGAGGTGCCCCCTCGCCAGCGGGACGATTGCCCACAACTTTGGCGTGCCGTCGCACGGGGTGCTGTCATGTGGCTTGGCGCCGTGTTCGGGTGCGGGCCGGTGGCTTCGGCGCGGCGTGTGGTGCGGTAGTACGCGGCTTGCGCCGCGTGATTCTGGGTTTCGGCCGTGGTTGTGGGGGGCGTGGGTGCGGGGTGTCCGGTGCCGGGGTGGGGTGTCTCCTCGGCGTGAAGGTTTCGTTGTCGGCTTTACGCCGGTGACTTTCTCGACCTGCGGGGACACCCCACCCCGTCCCCGTCCCGCCGGTGACCCTCTGCTCCTCCGGGTGGGCTGATCCCGGCTCCTTGGCGTGCGGCGGCACGAAATTCAGCGCGGGACCTACGGTCCCCACTTCACGGGCCGACCGTCCCGCGCAACTCCCCCTTGGCAGGGTGCGCCTACCCGAGTGCCCCTTTGGGGTTTCGTTCGCGTGTTGCGGGCCGGTGGCACGGGTTGTGCCCACCCGTCCCGCCGAGCGGGACGCTTGCCCACAACAATTGTGGTGAGCCGCCGTCGTCGGCTTCCCGCGACAGGGGCGGAGCCCCGCGGGTGCGGCATGGGGGCGGGCCCGCAGCAGTGGCGAGCCGTCGCCGTCAGCCTGCCGTGGCAGGGGCGGAGCCCCTCCGGTGCGGCACAGGGCGGGGGCATGGTGGTGTATCGGTGCTGGTGAGGATGCCGTCAACAGCGTGGGAACAACCGAATTGGCCACCGGCCGGAGGTTGGCCACTGCTGGGAGGGGACGCGGTGGGGTGTCCCCGCAGGACGAGCAAGTCACCGACCGAAAGCCAAACACGAGACCTTCACGCCGAGGAGACACCCCGGCGCGGCGCCGACCCCCACCACACAGGCACCCCACATCCACGGTCGCAACCCAGAATCACGCGGCGCCAGCCGCATCGCACCGCAACCACACGCCGCGCCGAAGCCACCGGCCAGGCAGCCGAACACGGCGCCAAGCCACACGCGCAGCGCCCCGTGCCACGGCGCAAAAATCAGCGCGGGACCCTACGGCACCCACCACACCGGCGAACCGTCCCGCGCAACACCCCCGACGAACAGACCAACCCCCCGTTCCCTTCCGCACCCCGCGAAGGGGACCCGCAACACCCCCGGCGAACGGGCGCACCCCGAAAACGCCGAACCGCACAGCACAGCGCCGCTCATCTATCGCGTACCCGTGACGACAGTCACGAACCAGTGATACGTTCGCGACGTCGGAACCGAACCGCACCGCCCCACGCCAGTGCCCGCGAGGAGGCAGAGGTCATGAGCCCGTTCACGGGGTCAGCCGGACACACCGGCACGTGGCACCACCTGCGCGTCACCTGTGACGACACCGCAGAAGGCGTCGTCACCGTCACGCTCGCCAGACCGGACAAGCTGAACGCGCTCACGTTCGGCGCCTACGCCGACCTCCGCGACCTCCTCGCAGAGCTGGCCCGCGAGAAGAAGACCCGCGCCCTCGTGCTCGCGGGCGAAGGCCGCGGCTTCTGCTCCGGCGGCGACGTGGACGAGATCATCGGCGCCACCCTCGGCATGGACACCGCCCGCATCCTCGACTTCAACCGCATGACAGGCCAGGTCGTGCGGGCCATCCGCGAGGCCCCGTTCCCCGTGGTCGCGGCCGTCCACGGCGCCGCCGCAGGGGCGGGCGCCGTGCTCGCGCTCGCAGCCGACTTCCGGGTCGCCGACCCGACCGCACGCTTCGCGTTCCTCTTCACCCGCGTCGGACTGTCCGGCGGCGACATGGGCGCCGCCTACCTGCTGCCCCGCGTGGTCGGCCTCGGCCACGCGACCCGCATCCTCATGCTCGGCGACCCCGTCCGCGCACCCGAAGCGGAACGTATCGGCCTGATCAGCCAGCTCACCGAGGAGGGCCAGGCCCACGAGGCGGCCCAGCGACTGGCCCGGCGCCTGGCCGAGGGCCCCGCACTCGCCTACGCGCAGACGAAGGCGCTGCTCACAGCCGAACTGGACCTCCCGCTCGCGGCGGCGGTCGAGATGGACGCGGCCACCCAGGCCCTGCTGATGCACAGCGCGGACTACGCCGAGTTCCACGCTGCCTTCACCGAGAAGCGGAACCCCAAGTGGCAGGGCAGGTAGCCCCCAGCGCTGCCGCGCCGACGACCCGCGCTGCCGCGCCGACGACCCGCGCTGCCGCCGCGCCGACAACTCGTGCCGCCGCCACGCCGACAACCCGTATCGCCGTCATCGGCGGCGGCCCCGGCGGCCTCTACACCGCGGCCCTCCTCAAGCGCCTCGACCCCGCCCGCGACGTCACCGTCTTCGAACGCAACGCGCCCGACGACACCTTCGGCTTCGGCGTCGTCCTCTCCGACGAGACCCTCGGCGGCATCGAGCACGCCGACCCCGCCGTCTTCGCCGCGCTCCAGAACGAGTTCGTGCGCTGGGACGACATCGACGTGCTGTACCGGGGCCGCGTCCTGACGTCGGGCGGCCACGGCTTCGCCGCGCTGGGGCGGCGGCGTCTGCTCGCGGTGCTCCACGCGCGCTGCCGGGATCTCGGGGTGCGCCTCCGCTTCCGTACGCAGGCGCCACCCGCGGCGACGCTGGCCGAGACGTACGACCTGGTCGTCGCCGCCGACGGCGTGCACAGCGCCACCCGCGAGGCCCACGCCGACGCGTTCCGTCCGACGGTCACCACACACCGTTGCCGCTACATCTGGCTCGCCGCCGACTTCGCACTGGACGCGTTCCGTTTCGAGATAGCGGAGACCCCGCACGGCGTGTTCCAACTGCACGCGTACCCCTACGCGGCCCCGTCCCCCGAGCACCCCGACGGCGCCTCCACCGTCATCGTCGAGACCCGCGAGGAGGTCTGGCGCGCGGCCGGGCTCGACGCGATGGACGAGCGGGCCTCCGCCGAGGCGTGCGCCAAGCTGTTCGCGGCGACGCTGGAGGGGCGCGCGCTGCGCGGCAACAACTCGCAGTGGATCGCGTTCCGTACGGTCGTCAACGAGCACTGGTCGCACGGCCGCACCGTCCTCCTCGGCGACGCCGCGCACACCGCGCACTTCTCGATCGGCTCGGGCACCAAGCTCGCCGTCGAGGACGCCCTCGCGCTGGCGGCCTGTGTGGAGGAGCAGCCCGACCTGCCGTCGGCGCTGGCCGCGTACGAGGCCGAGCGTCGCCCCGTCGTCGCGTCCACGCAGCGGGCCGCGCGCGCGAGCCTGGAGTGGTTCGAGGACCTGGCCACCTACACGGGCCAGCCGCCACGCCAGTTCGCCTTCAACCTGCTGACGCGCAGCCGCCGCGTCACCCACGACAACCTGCGGCTGCGCGACGCGGACTTCGTCGCGTCCGTGGAACGTGAGGTGTGCGGAACCGGGGACGCCACGGGGGACGACACGGGGGGCACCGGCGGCACGCCCCCCATGTTCACCCCCTTCCCGCTGCGCGAACTGACCCTGCGCAACCGGATCGTCGTCTCGGCCATGGACATGTACTCGGCCGACGGCGAGGGCACACCCGGCGACTTCCACCTCGTCCACCTGGGTGCCCGCGCCCTCGGTGGCGCGGGCCTCACCATGACGGAGATGGTGTGCGTCTCGGCGCAGGGCCGCATCACCCCCGGCTGCACGGGCCTGTGGACGGACGCGCAGGAAGCAGCCTGGCGCCGCGTCACCCGCTTCGCGCACGAGGCGTCACCGGGCGCCGCCATCGGCGTGCAGCTCGGCCACTCGGGCCGCAAGGGCTCGACGCGGCTCATGTGGGACGGCATCGACCAGCCGCTCCCGGAGGGCAACTGGCCGCTGGTCGCACCCTCACCCCTCCCGTACCGCGAGGGCGTCAACCAGATACCGCACGAGCTGACCCGCGCCGAACTCGACGCGATACGCGAGGACTTCGCGGCAGCGGCCGAGCGCGCCGTGCGCTGCGGCTTCGACCTGCTCGAACTCCACTGCGCCCACGGCTATCTGCTCTCCAGCTTCCTCTCCCCGCTGACCAACCACCGCACCGACGCCTACGGCGGCGACCTCACCGGACGGCTGCGCTTCCCCCTCGAAGTCTTCGACGCCGTACGCGCGATCTGGCCCGCCGAGCGGCCCATGACCGTGCGGATCTCCGCGACCGACTGGGCCGAGGGCGGCACCAGCGCCGAGGACGCGCTCGCCATCGCCGCCGCCTTCGCGGAGCACGGGGCCGACGCGCTCGACGTGTCGACGGGCCAGGTCGTGCCCGACGAACGCCCCGACTTCGGGCGCTCGTACCAGACCCCGTACGCCGACCGCATACGCAACACCCTCGGCGTCCCCGTGATCGCGGTCGGCGCCATCTCCTCCTGGGACGACGTCAACTCCCTCGTCCTCGCGGGCCGCGCCGACCTGTGCGCCCTGGCCCGCCCGCACCTGTACGACCCGCACTGGACCCTGCACGCCGCCGCAGAGCAGGGGTACGAGGGGCCGGGCGCGCCCTGGCCGCTGCCGTACCGCGCGGGAAGCCGCAAGCCGCCGACGGGGCGCACGGACGCGCCCAAGCCCAGGCTCACCCTCTGACGCGCGAGCGGAGCGCCGCTCAGCCGCCCCGGCTGTTCCCGTTCCCGTCCTCGTCCCACCAGCGGTCATCGCGCTCGCGCCTGTTGCCGACGATCGCGGCGCACGGCGGAATGACCATGGCGACCACGCACATGCCCACCGCGACGGGCACGGACCAGAGCCGCACGAAGGCCCAGGCCGAGACGAACAGCACCAGGCAGAGCGTCATCATCGCGAAGTAGCGGCGGCGCCGTCGCGGGTAGGAGCGGCGGGCGCCGTCCGGGGCCGGGACCGGGACCGGGTCCGGTGACCTCTCCGGTCCTGCGCCCGGACGGGAAGTCGGGCGACGGATGGTCATGCCCCCAGGGTACGACCGCCCCGGCGGCCCCGACCCGGTCCGCCCTGGCCCGTTTCCGGCCCGGTTACGCGCCGTCGCCGGCGCCCAGCACGTACCGCCGCCCCGCGTCCCGCAGCTTCGCGTGCAGCGCGAAGAACACCTCGGCGGCGCGGGCGCCGGGCCAGTCGCGGGGGAGGAGCGCGGCGGGCAGCCCCGGGTCCGCGTAGGGGAGGCGGCGCCAGGCGTCCAGAGCGGGGAGGTAGTCGCGGTACGCCTCCTCCGGCGGCGTCTTGCGCCGCCGTGACCAGGCACGCAGCACCGGCTCGTGCGCGGAGAGGAAGGAGCGGTGCAGGGCTGCGATGGCCTCCAGGTCCCACCAGCGCGCCGCTGCCTCGGCCGTCGGCTCGAAGCCCTCGTGTGTCCCCCGGAAGAGATCGACGTAGGCGTCGAGACCCAGCCGGACGAGGGTGTGCCGGGTCTCGTCCTCCAGGTGGGAGGGGGCGATCCAGATGCCGGGCGCCGCGTTGCCGAAGCCGAGCCTGGCGAGCCGGGAACGCAGCACGTGGCGGCGGGTGCGCTCGCTCTCGGGCACCGAGAAGACGGCGAGCAGCCAGCGCCCGTCGGGCACGGGGCGGGTGTAGACGCGGCGGTCGCCGTCGTCGAGGAGCTGACGTGCGGCGGGGGAGGGCGCGTATCCGGCGGCCTTGCTGCCGGGCCGGTCGGCGGTCAGCAGGCCGCGCCGTTTCAGCCGCGAGACCGCCGAGCGCACGGAGGGCGCGTCGATGCCGACGGCGGCCATGGCGCGGATGAGAGCGGCCACCGGCACGGTGCCGTCGCCGGGGAAGTCGCGGCCGTAGGCACCGTAGAAGGTGATGATCAAGGACCCCGGCGACGGCCTCGCGGAACCGGAACCGGAACCGGAACTGGATCCGGACCCGGGGCCGGGCGCGGGAACGGCGTACGGGTCGGCGGCCGGGGCTGAGCGGGCCGGGGAGACGGGGGCTTCGGCGGGCGGGTGCTGGGTCACGCGGTCACTCTAGGTGTGCTTCGCGGAGCCGGAATCGCTGGAGCTTGCCCGTCGGGGTGCGAGGCAGCGAGGCGGCGAACACGAACTCGCGCGGGCACTTGTACGGGGTCAGCTCCCTGGCGGTGAACGCCCGCAGCGCCTCGGCCGTCGCCTCACCCTCCGGCGTGCCGGACCGCAGCACCACGTGCGCCACCACCGCCTGCCCGCGCTTCTCGTCGGGGCGCCCGACCACGGCCGCCTCCACCACGTCGGGGTGGCGCAGCAGGACCTCCTCGACCTCGGGACCGGCGATGTTGTAGCCCGCCGAGATGATCATGTCGTCGGCGCGTGCGACATAGCGGAAGTAGCCGTCGGGCTCGCGCACATAGCTGTCGCCCGTGAGGTTCCAGCCCTCCCGTACGTACTCGCGCTGACGCTCGTCGTCCAGATACCGGCAGCCCACGGGGCCGCGCACCGCCAGCAGCCCCGGCTCCCCGTCGGGCAGCGGCGCGGTGCCCTCGGGACCCACGACGCGCGCCTCGAAGCCGGGCACGGGCACGCCCGTCACGCCGGGCCGCGCGGCCTCGTCGGCGGCGGAGAGGAAGATGTGCAGCATCTCGGTCGCGCCGATGCCGTTGATCAGCCGCAGCCCCGTCCGCTCGTGCCAGCCGCGCCAGGTCGCGGCCGGGAGGTTCTCGCCCGCGGAGACGCAGCGGCGCAGCGAGGAGACGTCGTACGGCGGGATGACGTAGGAGGTGTCGTCGTACGCGGAGCCTGTCTCGGGGCCGTGCGCGGGCTCGGCGAGCTTCGCGAGCATGGCGCGGTACGCGGTCGGCGCGGTGAACAGCACGGTCACCCGGTGCCGTCCGACCGCCGCCAGCAGCCCCTCGGCGCCGCTCCACTGCTCCAGCACGGTGCTGGCCCCCGCGCGCAGCGGGAAGAGCAGGAGCCCGCCGAGCCCGAAGGTGAAGCCCAGGGGCGGGCTTCCCGCGAACACGTCGTCGGGGCGCGGGCGCAGCACGTGCGCCGAGAAGGTGTCGGCGACCGCGAGGACGTCGCGGTGGAAGTGGACGCAGCCCTTCGGGCGTCCGGTGGTGCCGGAGGTGAAGGCGATCAGGGCGACGTCGTCGGCCGCCGTCGCGACCGCCGCGTACGGCGCCGAGGGGGCGTTCTCGGCCAGTCGCAGCAGGTCGTCGGGGGTGTCACTGCCGAAGGGGGTGACGCGCAGCCCCGGTATCCGCGCCGCTATCAGATCGTCCGTCGCGCGCGTGTCGCAGAGCGCGTGACCGGCCCTGGCGAGGCCGCAGACGGTGCGCAGTTCGTGCGGGCGCTGTGCGGCCAGCACGGTCACGGCGATGCCGCCCGCCTTCATCACCGCCAGCCAGCAGGCGGCGAGCTGGGGGCTGGTGGGCCCGCGCAGCAGCACGCGGTTGCCGGGCAGGACGCCCAGCTCGCGGGTGAGGACGTGGGCGAGGCGGTCGACGTGGTCCTGGAGTTCGCCGTACGACCACGTCGTCGCGTGCGCTTCCGGGCCGGAACCGGAACCGGAGGGCGTTGCCGGGGCTTCGGCGCGCAGTGCGGGGCGGTCGCGGCCGAGGCGTGCGACGGTGCGGTCGAGCAGTTCGGTACCGCAGTTGAGGCGGTCGGGGTAGTGCAGCTCGGGCCGGTCGAGGAGGAGGTCGGGCCACTGCTCGGGAGGGGGCAGGTGGTCGCGGGCGAAGGTGTCGAGGTGCGCTGACGGGCTCAGGTGGCGCATGCGGTTGCCCCCTCACGGCGGGTGTGCCGATGTGCCGTTGAGCGTAACGTGATGGTGACGGCAGTCAACAGTACGCGATACAGGAGGCGTTGCCGATGCCCGCTTTCGCGCTCGATACGGAGCAGTTGACGTGGTGTGCGGAGGTGCGGGAGCTGGGCGCGGAGCGACTGCGTCCGCTCGCGGAAGCGGGTGCTCCGGGGCGCGTCAACCGGGAGCTGGTCGCCGCGCTCGGCGAACTCGGGCTGCTGGCGCGGGTGCTGGGCTCAGGCGTGACGGGGCCGCCAGGGTCGCCGGGGACAGCGGGGTCACCGGAGCCGTCGGTCGCGGGGCCGGTCCGCGCCCTCGACCTGTGCCTGCTGCGCGAGTCCCTCGCCTACGCCTGCACGGAGGCCGAGACCGCGCTCGCGCTCCAGGGGCTCGGCGCGGGACCGCTGGCCCAGGCGGGCACCGAGCGGCAACGGGACCGCTGGCTGGGCGAGGTGGCCTCGGGCCGCGCTGTCGCGGCCTTCGCACTGAGCGAGCCGGAGGCGGGCAGCGACGCGGCGGCCCTCACCCTCGCCGCGACCCCGGAGGGGGGTGGGGACAGGAGCGGTGACGTGGGCCGGGGCGGGGGCGGCTGGCGCCTCGACGGCACCAAGACGTGGATCTCCAACGCCCCGTACGCGGACGTCTACTCCGTCTTCGCCCGTACGGGTGGCGGCGCGGGCGCGCGCGGCATCACCGCGTTCCTGGTCCCCGGCGACAGACCGGGCCTCACGGGCGAGCCCCTGGACATGCTCTCCCCGCACCCCATCGGAACGCTGCGCTTCGACGGGGTGCGGGTCGGTCCGGAGGACGTGCTCGGCGAGGTGGACGGCGGCTTCGGCGTCGCCATGCGCACCCTCAACCTCTTCCGGCCCAGCGTCGGCGCCTTCGCGGTCGGCATGGCGCAGGCGGCACTCGACGCGGCACTCGGCCACGCGGCGCGGCGGCGCGCGTTCGGCGGGACGCTGCGCGACCTCCAGTCCGTCTCCCACCAGCTCGCGGAGACGGCGACCCGGGTGGAGGCGGCGCGGCTCCTCGTCTACGCGGCGGCCGAGGCGTACGACAGGGGCGACCCGGACATCGCCAAGCGGGCCGCGATGGCGAAGCTGCTGGCCACGGAGACGGCGCAGGCGGCGGTCGACACGGCCGTACAGATCCATGGCGCGGCGGCGCTCCAGCGGGGCCACCTGCTGGAGCACCTCTACCGCGAGGTGCGGGCGCCCCGCATCTACGAGGGTGCGAGCGAGGTCCAGCGCTCGGTCATCGCGAAGGAGCTGTACCGATGACGGGGGACGGGGCGGGCGAGTGCGGCACGCCGGGCCCCGAGGGAGACGGCCACCCGGCACCGGCACCGGAACCGGAACTGGCGCCCGCACCAGTACCAGCACCGGAACCAGGCCCAGCGCAGTCCGCGGCCCGCGAAGCCGCGCGCCCGTCGCCCAACCGCCGCGTCAACCCCGCCGGCCTCTCACCCCCCACCGGCTTCTCGCACGCGGTGACCGCGACTGGCTCCCGGCTGGTCTTCCTCGCGGGGCAGACGGCGCTGGACGCCGAGGGCGTGATCCGCGGTGACACCCTCCCCGCCCAGTTCGAACGCGCCCTCACCAACCTCCTCACGGCCCTCGCCGCCTGCGACGGCACCCCGGCCGACCTCACCCGCGTCACCGTCTACACGACGGACGTGCCCGCGTACCGGGAGTGCGCCCGCGAACTCGGCGCCCTGTGGCGTACGCTGGCGGGCCGCGACTACCCGGCCATGGCCGTCGTGGGAGTTGTCCGCCTCTGGGACGAGACGGCGCTGGTGGAACTGGACGGGGTGGCCGTGCTGCCGTGAGGACGCGGAAGCGGAACATGCGCGCTGACGACCGACAACGCCGCGGGCGTGCGTGCCGGACTCCCCCAGCTACCGCTGGGAGGTGCCCCCGGCGGCCCGGGCGGGACGCGGAAGACACCCCCTAACGAGCCGGTGAAGACCTCGGGGCGGGGCGTCCTGCCGTGGGCCGGTCCGGCAAGGTGAGGGCCGTGTGGGCCGGGCGTCCGGTCCCCGGCGGCAAGGCGGTGAGGCCGCGGAGCCTGGCGTTGCGTTTTTCCAGGGCTTCGGCGGTGGTGGGGAAAAGCGCCGCGTCGCCCTTGCCGACCTGGTTCTGGTTCAGTTCGACGAAGCCGCGGATATCGCGTTCGTAGGCGGCGAAGGCCGCGGTGTGGTCGCGGTGGGTGGCCAGCGCGTCGGCGAGCATATAGGCGCCGACGAGGGCGAGGCTGGTCCCCTGCCCGGTCAGGAACGAGGGGGCGTAGGCGGCGTCGCCGACGAGCGCGACCCGGCCGCTGGACCAGCGCGGCATGCGGATCTGGCTCACGGTGTCGAAGAACCGGTCGTCCGCGTGGCGCATGGCGGCGACCATGGCCGGGATCTCCCAGCCGTCGTCGGCGAAGGTGGCGGCGACGAGGTCGCGTTGTGCCCCGGGGTCGCGGAGAACCCCGTACGGCGGCTCGGGGCGCGCGAAGTTGAGGAACGCGTGCAGTTCGTCGCCGTCCCCGATCGCGTAGAGCGCCGCCGCCCTTCCTGGGGCGTTCCACATGAGCACTTCATGGGAGAGCCCGAAGGCGTTGGGCATGGTGAATATGGCGAAGCAGTACCCCAGATAGCGGTGGAATTGCCGCTCGGGGCCGAATACGAGCTGCCGCGTATGCGAATGCAGCCCGTCGGCGCCGAGGACCACGTCGAAATCGCGTCGGGCGCCGCTGCGGAAGGTGACGTCGACGCCGTGCGCGTGTTCCGTGAGCGTGTCGATGGAGTCGTCGAACACGAACTCCACCTCGTCGCGGACGGCCCCGTAAAGGATCTCCGTCAGATCCCCGCGACGCACCTCGACGTCGCGTCCCTCGATTCCTCCCGTCACCGCTTGTGGATGGACCACGGCCGCCGTGCTGCCGTCGGCATTGAGGAAGGTCATCCGGCGTGACTCGATATGCGCCTCCCTGAGCCGCGGCAGAATTCCCATCCGGCGCGCCACCTCCACCGCCGTGCCGCGCACGTCGACCGGATATCCGCCGTCCCGCGGCCCGGTGGACTTCTCCACCACCGTCACCGCGAATCCGTACCGGTGCAGCCAGAACGCCACGGCGGGACCCGCGATGCTCGCGCCGGATATCAGGACCGTGCCCTTCGATGCGGTTCTTGTGCTCATTCGACAGCAACTCCTCAGCCTGTGATGGGACATGCGGGATTTCCGGGATCCTTTACGCCGCTCTACACCGTTTCCCGCTCGACGCCGGGCGACGGTGAATCACCGCTGAGGCGGGTGCTCCGCACGAGCCTGACGGCCAGCATCGCGGCGACCGCGAACGCGACGGAGGCGATCGCGATGTAGCTGTACACGCCCGTGGCCGAGTTCGCCGTGTCGCCGTCGACGACCACCTTGGTCGACCCGAGCACGGCCGAACCCACGAACTCCAGCACCACGGAGCCGATCGAGACCATGACCATGACCAGGCTGGACACGACGGCCTGCCGCTCGGGGGACGCCAGGCTGCCGACCACGTTGAAGCCGGACGACCCGAGCGCTCCCACCGTGACACCCAGCAGGACTCCGCAGCAGAGCGCGACGGGGAGCAGGGAGGCCCCGAGGAACATCGCGACGGTCACCGCCGTGCCGAGCACGACAGCGCCGGCCAGCGTCCTGGCCGGTCCGACGCGTGCGGCGATCCATCCGGACGCCGGGCCGCCGAGCGTGACGCCGAGCGCCGGTGCCGCGAGCAGCAGTGCCACGGAGCCCTGGTCGGCCAGCCCGTATCCGAGCCCCTGGTCCGCCGAGACGTCGGCGATGAGGGAGACGAGCTGAAGCATGCTCTGGTACGAGCCGGTCGCGAAGAAGACGACGAGGAGCGTGAGCACCAAGGGGCGGCCGAGGTTCCTGACGTTGATCAGGGGGTCGGGCTTGCGGCCCGAGGCCACGAACCAC
Source organism: Streptomyces daliensis (assembly GCF_054782395.1). Taxonomy (NCBI): domain Bacteria; kingdom Bacillati; phylum Actinomycetota; class Actinomycetes; order Kitasatosporales; family Streptomycetaceae; genus Streptomyces; species Streptomyces daliensis. Next base: position 72,786 of record NZ_BAAGSO010000107.1, read on the forward strand.
CCGGTCAGTGCCGCGGCGCCGCCGGTCAGGAGGGCCAGCGGGCCGACGGCGAGCCAGCCGAGGCCCGAGCCCAGGCTGACGTAGCTGAGCACCCCGACGAGTCCGCCGCCGAGGAGGAAGGCGCCGCTGAGGTCGATCCTGCCCGGTGTCCTGACCGTGGATTCGGGGACGATCTTGTGCACGCATACCGCCATCACGGCCGCGACGAGGGCCGACATGACGAACAGGATCTGGAAGCCGAACGTCTCGGCCAGTTTCTCGACGGCGAAACGGGACGCGATGTTGAGCGTCGCTGAGGCAGAGGTGACGATGCCCACGATGACCATCGCGATGCGGGGTACGCAGACCTCCCGGACGATTGCGACGGAGAGGAACAGGGTGGCCAGGGCCGCTCCCTGGAGCATGCGCCCCGGCACGAACAACCAGAGGCTGGGTGCCACGGCGCACAGGAGGGCGCCCGCGCCGCTGAGGAGTAACGACAGCACCAGCACCTTGCGCTTGCCGTGGATGTCGGCGCTCTTGCCGAGCAGGGGCGCCCACAGCACTCCCGCCAGCATCGCGCTGGCGTTGAGCCACGCCGTCTGGTCGGTGTCGAAGTGGTCGAGCATCTCCGGGAGGACGACCAGCGGCGCGCTGACGGCCGAGTCGAGCACGAAGTTCACCATGACCAGCACGGCCACCAGGCCGACGAGCCGCCCGTTCCATCTCGTGTGCGGCCCGGCGTCTGCGCCTCCGGCCCTGATCTGCCGCATGAAGGACTCCTCACACACTCGTTTACGATACGTTTGGGTTTCTTATCTCGCACAGTACGGTGCGAGATAAGAAACGTCAAAGTTTCTAAGGAGTGTTGTGGGACGACGGCGTGGCGAAGCCCTTGAGGCGGCGATCCTCGAAGCGGCCTGGGACGAGTTGAACGAGCGGGGGTACGCGAACCTGACCGTCGACTCCGTCGCCAGGCGCGCAGGCACCAGCAAACCGGTGCTCTACCGGCGCTGGGCGGACAAGCGGGAGCTGGTCGAGGCGGCGGTAGAGCACCGCGGCATCATCCGGCCGGTTACCCCGGCCGACACCGGGTCCCTGCGCGGCGACCTGATCGCCACCCTCACCGAGCTGAGTGAGGAACGGGGACCGTTCCTCACTCAGCTCAGCCTGCTGCTCGCCGGGTACTTCGCCGAGGCCGAAACCAGCTTCGCCGAGCTGCGCGACACGCTCCTCGCCGGACGCCGCTCCGGACGTGACGAGATCATGGAGCGCGCCGTCGAGCGCGGCGAGATCGACCCGGCCAAGCTCACCCCACGGATCGCCTCACTCCCCTTCGACCTGCTCCGGAGCGAGACGATGATGACGCGACGGCCGGTCGCGCCCGAGGTGATCGAGGAGATCGTCGACACGGTCTTCCTCCCGCTGGTCCGCTAAGAGTGTCTTCAACGTCCCGGTCGGTCCCGGCACCGCCGCGCTCAGGCGAAGTGCCCGGCCAGCGCCTGGACGTCGGCGTACGGCGGCACGCCCGTGCCGCTGCCCGCCCAGCGGGGCGCGGTGGCGGGCGCCCCGCCGGCACCGGCCGCGAGCGCGGCGGCCGTCGCGACGGCGTGGCCCAGCGCGGCCCTGAACAGCGACGAGCCCAGGCTGACGCGGGCCACGCCCAGCGCGGCGAGGCGGTCGAAGGAGGGCAGCGCGGGGGAGTGGAGGACGTTCAGGGGGACGGCCAGCGCGGACGTCAGCGCGGCGATGGTGTCCTCGTCGGACACGCCCGGCACGAAGACGCCGTCGGCCCCCGCGACCGCATACGTCTCGGCGCGGCGCAGCGCGCCCCGCACCGTCGGGTCCGCGCGGAGCCAGTGGGTGTCGGTGCGCGCGTTGACGAACAGGCCGGGCGCCGCCTCCTTCACCGCCGTCACCTTGGCGGCGTGCAGGGCGGGGTCGGTGAGGGTGCCGTCGGGGCGCCCGTCCTCGATGTTGACGCCCGCGACGCCCGCACGCCACAGCTCGGCCGCCAGCGCCGCCACCGCTTCCGGCGTGTCGGCGAAGCCTCCCTCGATGTCGACGCTGACCGGCACCGGCAGCCGCGCGAGGGCGCACCCCAGCGCGCGGGTCAGGTCGCGGGCCACGCCCTCGCCGTCCGGGAGTCCTGCCGCGGCCGCGACCCCCAGGCTCGTCGTGCCGACGGCGGCGAAGCCGTGCGCGGCGAGCGCCGCGCCCGACGCGTGGTCCCAGGCGTTGGGCAGCAGGAACGGGCGCTCCCCGTGGTGCAGCCGATGGAACGCGCGTGCTCCCGCTGCCGGTTCCGGTGCCGGTTCCGTCCGCGCCCGCTCCCCTGCCTCGGCCCGTTCCTGCCGTCCGTTCCCGCTCACGCCGTGCCCTCCCCGTCGAAGTCGAAGTCGAATCCGATGCCCAGCAGCGCGCGCAGCGCCTCGTCGCCGCGCGCCGTGACGCGCAGGGCGCGCCCGCTTCCGACGCGTTCGCACCAGTTCTCCGCCAGGGCGTGCGCGCACAGCGCGGCCCCGGCCACCCCCGCCAGATGCGGGCGGCGTTCGGTCCAGTCGAGGCAGGCGCGCGCGAGGGGGCGTCGGCCGTGCGGGCGTGGCGCCAGTTCGACGCCCGCGTCCCGGAACCACGCCAGCCCGGCCTCCGTCACCGCGAACCCCGTGCCCGTGCCCATGTCCGTGCCCTGGCGCAGCAGCCCGCGCGTCAGCAGCGCGTCCGTGACGGCCACGCCGAGGCGGCCCGCGAGATGGTCGTAGCAGGTACGCGCCTGTGCCTGCGCCGAGTGCACCGACGAGGCACGCAGCGAACGGGGCGCGGGCGGCGGGCCCGCGTGCGCCGCGAGGCTCTCGACCAACTGCGCCTCGCGGGGGCCCGCGAGGCGCACATAGCGGTGCCGCCCCTGCCGCTCCTCGGCCAGCAGGCCGCCCGCGATCAGCTTGTCCAGGTGGCCGCTCGCCGTGGCCGCCGCGACCCCGGCCGCGCGCGCCAGTTCGCCCGCCGTCCAGGCCCGGCCGTCGAGCAGCGTCAGACAGAACCGCGCCCGTGTCCTGTCGGCGAGCAGCGCGGCCAGCCGGGCGAGCCCGGCGCTCGCGTCCTCGGCGCGGAAGGCGGTGCCATGCGTCACGGGCGTACCGGGTGCAGCGGGTGCACCGGGTTTACCGCGTAGCTCACGTTTCATACGACCATGATGCGACCGGGACCGTTCGGTGGCCGCCGAACTCTCCCGGCCCGACACCGCCGTCATGGACAACCGGAAGAGGGAACCACATGCGCATCGTCGTCATCGGATCCGGCGTGGCGGGCGCGGCAGCCGCGTACGAACTGGCCCGCTCCGGCGCGGACACCGTACTCGTCGACTCCGCAGCCGAGGGCAGGGCGACCTCCGCGGGAGCGGGCATCATCTGCCCCTGGACCAGCCGCGTCCGCGACCCGGCCTGGTACCTGCTGGCCAGCGCGGGCGCCGAGCACTACCCCGCGCTGCTCGCGGCCCTGTCCGAGGACGGGGAGGAGGACATCGGGTACCGCCGCGTCGGCGCGCTCCGGCTGCTGGACCCCGGGGACCGGGAGGGCGCCGAGTCCGTACGTTCCCTGGTCGCCACCCGTGCCTCCGTCTCCGCGCTCGCCGGGGACGTCTCCCTGCTCACGGGCGACGAGGCGGCGCGGCTCTTCCCTCCGCTCCGGCACGAGGGGCCGGTGCTGCGTGTCGAAGGGGGCGCGCGGCTGGACGGGCGGCTGCTGCGGGACGCGCTGCGGCGGGCCGCGGTCCGGCGCGGGGCGCGGACGGTGCGGGGCACGGCCAGGATCGAGGCGCGCGACGGGCGGGTGCGCGGGGTGTCCGTCGGGGACGAACTCGTCGCGGCTGACGGGGTGGTCGCCGCGGCGGGTGCGTGGTCACCGGCGCTGCTCGGGCCGCTCGGCGTGCACGTCGAGGTGACCCCGCAGCGCGGCCAGATCGTGCACCTGCGCCTCCCGGATGCGGACGCGGGCACGGGCGCGGGCGTGGGCACGGGCACGGACGGGGGTGCGGGTGCGGACACCGCGCGCTGGCCCGTCGTGCTCCCGCGCTCCAGCCACTACCTGCTCGCCTTCGACGGCTCCCGCGTCGTCGTGGGCGCGACCCGCGAGGAGGGCAGCGGGTTCGACCACCGCGTGACGGCGGGCGGACTGGCCGAGGTGCTGGGCGAGGCACTGGCCGTGGCCCCCGGACTGGCCGCGGCCACCCATGTGGAGACCCGGGTCGGCTTCCGCCCGATGGGCCCCGACGTCCGGCCCCTGCTCGGCACGGTCCCCGCGTGCGAGGGCCTCGTCGTGGCCAACGGCCTGGGCTCCTCGGGCCTGACCATGGGCCCCTACGTCGGCGCCCTGGCAGCGCGTCTGGCGTTGGGCACGCCGCCGGAGCTGGACCTGACCCCGTACGACCCGCTGCGACGGGCCGCCGCCGTCGAGGGGCCGTAGCGGAGCCCGCCGAGGAGCCGCGGAGCGCCCGGTGGCACGGGACCGGTGGCGGCGGGGCAGTGGTGTCGTACGCGTGTGCTGGGATGCATCCGTACACGATCACGCGATGGCGCCCCGCGCTCCCGCGCCGAGGCCCTCGCCCGCGCGGTGGTCGGCCCCCTGCTGTAGCCCGGGGTGCCCGGGACATTCCGGGCACCCCGGAGGGTCACCCTCAGATGTCCCGGAACGTCTCGATCTGCGCGCCCACCTCGTTGAGCCGCTCCGCGAGATCCTCGTACCCGCGGTTGATCACGTACACATTGCGCAGCACCGACGTGCCCTCGGCCGCCAGCATCGCCAGCAGGACCACCACGGCGGGACGCAGGGCCGGCGGGCACATCATCTCCGCTGCCCGCCAGCGGGTCGGGCCCTCGACCAGGACGCGGTGCGGGTCGAGCAGTTGGAGGCGGCCACCGAGCCGGTTGAGGTCGGTGAGGTAGATGGCGCGGTTGTCGTAGACCCAGTCGTGGATGAGGGTCTTGCCCTGGGCCGAGGCGGCGATGGCCGCGAAGAAGGGCACGTTGTCGATGTTGAGCCCGGGGAACGGCATCGGGTGGATCTTGTCGATGGGCGCCTCCAGCTTGGAGGGGCGCACCGTCAGATCGGTGAGGCGCGTACGCCCGTTGTCCGCCGGATACTCCGCGCTGCGGTCGAAGTCGAGCCCCATCTCCTCCAGCACGGCCAGCTCGATCTCCAGGAACTCGGCGGGCACCCGGCGCACCGTCAGCTCCGACTCGGTGACCACGGCCGCGGCCACCAGGCTCATCGCCTCGACCGGGTCCTCGGAGGGGGAGTAGTCCACGTCGACGTCGATGTCAGGGACGCCGTGCACGGTGAGGGTGGTGGTGCCCACTCCCTCGACCCTGACGCCGAGCTGCTCCAGGAAGAAGCACAGGTCCTGGACCATGTAGTTGGACGAGGCGTTGCGGATGACCGTGGTGCCGTCGTGCCGCGCGGCGGCCAGCAGCGCGTTCTCGGTCACGGTGTCGCCGCGCTCGGTCAGCACGATCGGGCGCGCGGGCGAGACGCCCCTGCGCACCTCGACGTGGTAGATCCCCTCCGTCGCCGTCACCTCCAGGCCGAAGTGGCGCAGCGCGCTCATGTGGGGCTGCACGGTCCTGGTACCGAGGTCGCAGCCGCCCGCGTAGGGGATGCGGAAGCGGTCCATGCGGTGCATCAGGGGGCCGAGGAACATGATGATGCTGCGCGTGCGCCGCGCGGCTTCCTCGTCGATCGCGTCCAGGTCCAGCTCGGCCGGGGGCACGATCTCCAGATCGGCCCCGCCGTTGATCCAGCGCGTGCGGACCCCGACGGAGGTGAGCACCTCCAGGATGCGGAAGACCTCCTCGATCCTGGCCACCCGGCGCAGTACGGTGCGCCCCGAGTTGAGCAGGGAGGCGCACAGCAGCGCGACGCAGGCGTTCTTGCTCGTCTTGACGTCGATGCTGCCGGAGAGACGGCGTCCGCCGACGACCCTCAGATGCATGGGTCCCGAGTAGCCCAGCGACACGATTTCACTGTCGAGCGCCTCGGAAATTCGGGCGATCATCTCAAGGCTGATGTTCTGGTTCCCGCGTTCGATGCGGTTGACGGCGCTCTGGCTGGTGCCCAGGGCCTCGGCGAGCTGCGACTGGGTCCAGCCGCGGTGCTGCCGGGCGTCACGGATGAGCTGTCCGATACGAGCGAGGTAGTCGTCGGTCATATAAAAGACGGTATCTCAGATGTGAGATAGGGGTGCAAGGGGGGTGGGCCATCCGGGGGTGAGGGTGCGCGGGTGGCGGGGTTCGGCCCGGGTGGCGAGAGGGGGTGGGGGAGGCGGGTGCCGCCGGGCCGGTCGCGGGGTACGCGTCGGACCAGGGGGTGGCGCACGACCGGGGCGGGGCATGACCGTCCGCCGGTCGTGTACTAGAGTTATCTCGACATCGAGATAACTGGCGAGAAGGCGCACACCGACCGCTGAAGTAAGGCTTACCTAACTAAGCCCTGCCCACCATAGCGGATCGCTATTCATGCACTGAAGGAGACTGTCGTGTCGGCGAACAGCTTCGACGCCCGCAGCACGCTGCGCGTGGGCGACGAGTCGTACGAGATCTTCAAGCTGGACAAGGTCGAGGGCTCCGCGCGCCTTCCCTACAGCCTGAAGGTTCTGCTGGAGAACCTGCTCCGCACCGAGGACGGCGCGAACATCACCGCCGACCACATCCGCGCGCTCGGAAGCTGGGACGCGAGCGCCCAGCCCAGCCAGGAGATCCAGTTCACTCCGGCGCGCGTGATCATGCAGGACTTCACCGGTGTGCCCTGCGTCGTGGACCTCGCCACGATGCGTGAGGCCGTCAAGGAGCTGGGCGGCGACCCGGCCCGCATCAACCCGCTGGCCCCCGCCGAGCTGGTCATCGACCACTCGGTCATCGCCGACAAGTTCGGCACCAGCGAGGCGTTCAAGCAGAACGTGGAGCTGGAGTACGGCCGCAACCGCGAGCGCTACCAGTTCCTGCGCTGGGGCCAGACCGCCTTCGACGAGTTCAAGGTCGTCCCGCCCGGCACCGGCATCGTGCACCAGGTCAACATCGAGAAGCTGGCCCGCACCGTCATGGTCCGCAACGGCCAGGCGTACCCCGACACGCTCGTGGGCACCGACTCGCACACCACCATGGTCAACGGCCTCGGCGTGCTCGGCTGGGGCGTCGGCGGCATCGAGGCCGAGGCCGCGATGCTCGGCCAGCCCGTCTCGATGCTCATCCCGCGCGTCGTCGGCTTCAAGCTGACCGGCGAGCTGAAGGCCGGTACCACCGCCACCGACCTGGTGCTCACGATCACCGAGATGCTGCGCAAGCACGGCGTCGTCGGCAAGTTCGTGGAGTTCTACGGCGAGGGCGTCGCCGCCACCTCGCTCGCCAACCGCGCCACCATCGGCAACATGTCGCCGGAGTTCGGCTCCACAGCGGCGATCTTCCCGGTCGACGACGAGACCCTGAACTACCTGCGCCTCACCGGGCGCAGCGACCAGCAGGTCGCGCTCGTCGAGGCGTACGCCAAGGAGCAGGGCCTCTGGCTCGACCCGGCGGCCGAGCCCGACTTCTCCGAGAAGCTGGAGCTGGACCTCTCCACCGTCGTGCCGTCCATCGCGGGCCCGAAGCGCCCCCAGGACCGCATCGCGCTCTCCGACGCCGCCGTCCAGTTCGGCGTGGACGTCCGCAACTACGTCACCGAGGCTGACGTCGACGAGGCGGGCAAGGAGTCCTTCCCCGCCTCCGACGCGCCGGCCGTCTCCAACGGCGTGCCCAGTAAGCCCGTCCAGGTCACGGCGCCCGACGGCTCGACGTACGAGCTGGACCACGGCGCGGTGACGGTCGCGGCCATCACCTCCTGCACCAACACCTCGAACCCGTACGTCATGGTCGCCGCCGCGCTCGTCGCGAAGAAGGCCGTGGAGAAGGGCCTGACCCGCAAGCCGTGGGTCAAGACCACCCTGGCCCCGGGCTCGAAGGTCGTCACCGACTACTTCGACAAGGCCGACCTGACGCCGTACCTGGACAAGGTCGGCTTCAACCTCGTCGGCTACGGCTGCACCACCTGCATCGGCAACTCAGGCCCGCTGCCCGACGAGGTCTCCCAGGCCGTCAACGACAACGACCTGGCCGTCACCTCGGTGCTCTCCGGCAACCGCAACTTCGAGGGCCGGATCAACCCCGACGTCAAGATGAACTACCTGGCCTCCCCGCCGCTGGTCGTCGCCTACGCCATCGCCGGGTCCATGAAGGTGGACATCACGCGCGACGCGCTCGGCACCGACCAGGACGGCAAGCCGGTCTACCTCGCCGACATCTGGCCGACCGAGGCCGAGGTGAACGACGTCGTCGCCAACTCCATCGGCGAGGACATGTTCAACAAGTCCTACGAGGACGTCTTCGCCGGCGACGCCCAGTGGCAGGCGCTCCCCGTCCCGACCGGCAACACCTTCGAGTGGGACGCCGAGTCCACCTACGTGCGCAAGCCCCCGTACTTCGAGGGCATGGGCATGGAGCCCTCGCCGGTCGGCGACATCTCCGGCGCCCGCGTGCTGGCCAAGCTGGGCGACTCGGTCACCACCGACCACATCTCCCCGGCCGGTGCGATCAAGGCCGACACCCCGGCGGGCAAGTACCTCACCGAGCACGGCATCGAGCGCCGCGACTTCAACAGCTACGGCTCGCGCCGCGGCAACCACGAGGTCATGATCCGCGGCACGTTCGCCAACATCCGCCTGCGCAACCAGATCGCGCCGGGCACCGAGGGCGGCTACACGCGTGACTTCACGCAGGAGGGCGGCCCGGTCTCCTTCATCTACGACGCCTCGCAGAACTACCAGGCGCAGGGCACCCCGCTGGTCATCCTCGCGGGCAAGGAGTACGGCTCCGGATCGTCCCGTGACTGGGCGGCCAAGGGCACCGCGCTGCTGGGCGTCAAGGCCGTCATCGCCGAGAGCTACGAGCGCATCCACCGCTCCAACCTCATCGGCATGGGCGTCCTGCCGCTCCAGTTCCCCGAGGGCGCCTCGGCCGAGTCCCTCGGGCTGGGCGGCGAGGAGACCTTCTCGATCAGCGGCATCACCGCGCTGAACGACGGCGGCATCCCGGAGACCGTGAAGGTGACGACGGACAACGGCGTCGCGTTCGACGCCAAGGTCCGCATCGACACCCCCGGCGAGGCGGACTACTACCGCAACGGCGGCATCCTCCAGTACGTGCTGCGCTCGCTCATCAGCAAGTGACGCACCGCATGAGGTGACGCACGGCGAAGAGGCCCGTACCCCCACCGGGGGTGCGGGCCTCCGCCATGCACGGACACGCACGGATCAATGGCGCCTACGACGACAGCAGCTCGATCTCCGCGAGCCTAGCGCCACCACCCTTCGGCACCAGCCGGTACGTCTCCCACGACCCGGGCCGCTTCACCTCGAAGACCCGCGTCTGCTTGTCCCAGCGGAAGCTCTCCCCGGCGCGCCGGTCCACATCGGTCCACCGCTTCCCGTCCCGCGAGCCCTGGAGCACCCAGCCCTCCGGCGCCTCGTCCTTCTTCGCCGAGGTGAGGGTGTACGAGGTGACGCGCGAGCCCTTCTCCACCGCCACCGGCGAGGAGGTGACCTCGGCGCCGGTGTCCGAGGTGTCGTCCAGGAGCGTGTCGCCCTCCTCGGGACGTGTCACATCGCGGCGCGGTGAGGGCACCTTGTCGTCCTTCGTGAGGGAGGTGGGGCCCGCGTGCTTGCCGCTGCCCCACTTCGACGGTTCGGGGCCCATGGCGAACTCCAGCGTGCCGCCCTTGGCGAGGAGCTTGTGGGGGAGCGCCGTGGAGTTCCACTTCTTGCCGTTGACCTTCAGGCCCTGCACGTACACGTTCTTCGCGCTGTTCTCCGGAGCCTTGACGACCAGGTCGCGGCCGTTCTCCAGGTGGACCGTGGCCTTCGTGAACAGCGGTGAGCCGATGGCGTACTCGGGGGAGCCCATCACCAGTGGGTAGAAGCCCAGGGCGCTGAAGACGTACCAGGCGGACATCTCGCCGTTGTCCTCGTCGCCCGCGTACCCCTGGCCGATCTCGCTGCCCAGGTAGAGCCGCGAGAGCGCCTCGCGCACCTTCTCCTGGGTCTTCCACGGCTGCCCGGCCGCGTCGTAGGTGTAGGCGATGTGGTGCGAGGGCTGGTTGCTGTGCCCGTACATGCCCATCCGGACGTCCCTGGCCTCCGTCATCTCGTGGATGACGTTGCCGTACGAGCCCGCGAACCGCTTCTCCGCCGTCTCGGGCGTCGCGAAGTAGCTGTCCAGCTTCTTCGCGAGTCCCGCCCTGCCGCCGTAGAGGTTCGCCAGGCCGCGGGTGTCCTGGGGCGCGGTGAAGGCGAAGTTCCAGCCGTTGGTCTCGGTGTAGTCGTGGCCCCAGACGCGCGGGTCGTACGCGTCGGGCGACAGCCGCCAGTCACCCTTGGCGTCCTTGCCCTGGAAGAAGCCGATCCGCTCGTCGAAGAGCTTCACGTAGTTCCGGGCCCGGTTCAGGAAGTAGGACGCCTCTTCCTTGTACCGCTTCTTTCCCGTCTTTTTGTGGAGGGCCTTGGCCATGTTCGCTATGCCGAAGTCGTTGAGATAACCCTCCAGCGCCCAGGACATGCCCTCCTTGGTGGCCGTGCTCGTGTAGCCCAGGAAGGCCGAGGTGTTCATGCCCTTGCGCCCGACGCCCGGGTCCGGCGGGGCCACCGTCGCGTTCTTGAGCGCCGCCTCGTAGGCCGCCTCGGCGTCGAAGTCCACGCCCTTGGCGTAGGCGTCGGCGAAGGCCACGTCCGAGCTGGTGCCCGTCATCAGGTCCGCGTAGCCGGGCGAGGACCAGCGGGAGATCCAGCCGCCGTCCTTGTACTGCTGCACGAAGCCGTCCGCCATCTTCCCCGCGCGCTCCGGGGTGAGGAAGGAGTAGGCGGGCCAGGTGGTGCGGTACGTGTCCCAGAACCCGTTGTTGACGTAGACCTCGCCGTCGACGATCTTCGAGCCGGTCTCCGTCGGCGTGTCCGGTTTCTCGGCCGGGGAGAACGGGCTGGCGTAGCGGCTGCGCGAACCCACCTTCTCGTAGCCGGAGTTGGGGTAGAGGTAGAGGCGGTAGAGGTTGGAGTAGAGCGTGGTGAGCTGGTCCTCGCTCGCGCCCTCCACCTCGATGACGCCGAGGATGTCGTCCCACTGCTTCTGGGCCCGGTCCCTGACCCCCTCGAAGGTGGCCGAGCCGGGGATCTCGTCGGCGAGGTTGGCCTTCGCCTGGTCCACGCTGATCAGCGAGGTGGCGATGCGCATGGTGACGGTGCGGTCCTCGCCCGGGGCGAAGCGCAGATAGCCGGTGACGTCCGCTCCGCCGCCGCCCGTCAGCTTGCCGCCGGAGGTGACGGGGGAGTCGAAGGTGGCGTAGACGAACAGCCGCGTGGCCCCCGTCGAGCCGCCGCTCTTGACGTCCGAGTAGCCCGTCACGACTCCGTTCTCGGTGTCCAGGCTGAGCCCGCCCCTGTTGTCCACGTTGTCGAAGACGAGGCCGGCGTCGTCGCCGGGGAAGGTGAAGCGCATCATCGCGGCGTGGTCGGTCGGCGTCATCTCGGTGCGCAGGCCGTTCTCGAACTCGACGCCGTAGTAGTGGGGCTTCGCCGTCTCGTTCTCGTGCCGGAAAGGCAGTGCGCGCGCCGAGCGCGAGGCGTCCGGGGTGCCCGCCTTCGCCGACGGCATCACCTGGAACGTCTGCCGGTCGCCCATCCAGGGGCTCGGCTCGTGGCTCGCGCTGAACGCCTGGAGCGTCGGCAGGTTGTCGCCGTTGTTCTTGCGCGCGTACTCGTACAGCCAGTCCGTGGAGCCCGCGTTGGTCACCGGCGTCCAGAAGTTGAAGCCATTGGGCACGGCCGTCGCCGGGAAGTTGTTGCCGCGCGAGAAGCTGCCGCTGGAGTTCGTGCCCCTGTTGGTCGCCACATGGTCGGACAGGTGCGCCTTGGGCTTCGCGGGGGCCTCGGGCGCGATCGTGAGGTCGTCCACCCAGCCGCTGAAGGCGCCTGGGCCCTTGTCGGAGTCGTAGCCCACCAGGACCCGGTCGACGGTCTTGCCCGCCGCGACCCGGCCGATCCTGGCCTCCTTGTGGTTCCACTGGTTGACGTACAGCGTCTTGGACGCGCCCTGGCCGCGCGGGCTCAGCGGGGCGCCGTGCTGGTCGGCGGCGCGCAGCTCGCTGAGGTACGTCCCGTCGGTGAAGGCCAGGTCGACGGCCACCTGGGTCGCCGCGTAACCGCGGTCGCCCTCCGGCATCTCGGGGAAGATCCGGTACGACAGCACGGAGTCGGCGGCGATGTCGGTGTCGACGTCGAAGACCTTGTTGGAGGAGTACGCGTGGCCCTCGGTCCGGTGGACGCCCGCGTAGCGCAGCGCGTGCTTGCCGGTGAAGCCCGCACCCGTCTTCGCCGTAGGCGACTCGGAGGGGCCGGTTCCGGTGCGGGTGCTCATGCCCTGGCCCGACCCGGAGTCGTCCGGGCCGACGCCGGAGACGCGGGGTTCGCCGTCGGGGCCTGTCTCGACGGTGCTGTTCCAGTCGGGGGCCTGCTGTCCTGGCTCGAACGAGGAGCTGAAGCGTGTGCCGCGGTCACCGGGCTCGGGGGCCGCCACCGCGGTGCCCTGGGCCGTCACGACGAGCATGGTGACCGCGGCGAGCACGACGGCGCGCGCGGCCCTGGGGGAGAAGGGGGAGAAGGGGGTCGGGGGACGGAATCCGCGGCGGGCCGCGGGTCTGTGCCGGGTGGTCTGATGGCTACGTCGCACTCGGGCCTCTCAACAGAGGTGACATCGTTGTCAGTTACGCAATGCAGGATTAAGTAACGTGCGGGGGACCTTTGTTGTCAAGGGTGCCGAAGGGGCACGCGATTTACGGGACGTGAAGGAGCGCGAAGGGGTACGGGATTTTCCGCGAGGTGCCGCCGTGCGGGCGTAGCGCCGGGCGGAGGGTTTTCTTCCGGTGAGGCGGCGCGAAAGAGCGGAAGCGCCCCACGTCAGCCGGGGCGCGTGCTTTCGTATGTCCAAGCGCCGTACCGCGATTGTCCTAGCCGGATGTCGCGTGCATGTGCTCACCTATGTCCGAGAGGTCTCAACTAGGGAAAGACTGACGCGCAACCCTGCTTTCGATCTTGCCCACGTGGCGAGAAGTGGACTATACCTGTCGGCACCTCAAGCGGGGCCCTCACACGGAGCCGCTGGCGGTAGCACGACCAGTACGACCCCAGCTTCAACTGACCCGCGGTGTCGGGCCCTTCGTCCGACGGGCGAGCTGACGGGAGACCGGTACACCGCCTGAGTCCTGGAGAAGGCGAGGACTTGAGCATGGGATCCACCCACGTCAACCGTCGTGATCTGATCAAGCGCACCGCGGCAGCCGGCCTTGTCGCCGCCCCCGGAATGGGGCTTCTCAGCTCCTGCGCGAGCGGCGGCGGCGAGAACGAGGACAAGGTCGACAAGGGCAAGAAGAGCAAGGACAACCCGCTGGCGGTCAACAAGGACGCCAAGCTCGAAGTCGTCATCTTCAACGGTGGATACGGCGATCAGTACGCCAAGGACAACCACGCGGTCTACGAGAAGTCCTTCGGACAGGTCGAGCACGTCAAGACCCAGAAGATCCGCACCAAGATGCAGCCGCGGATGGTGAAGGGCAACCCGCCGGACGTGATCAACAACTCCGGCGCCGAGAACATGGACATCGCGAGTCTGATCAAGGACGAGCAGGTCATGGATCTCGAACCGCTGCTGGACGCGCCTTCCCTCTTCGACCCGTCGAAGAAGGTACGCGACACCCTTCTCCCCGGAACCATCGAGAAGGGGCAGTTCGGCAGCGACAAGATGTACCAGCTCAACTATTCCTTCACCGTCTACGGCGTCTGGTATTCCAAGACGGCGCTGGAGAAGCTGGACCTCGAATACCCCAAGACCTGGGACGAGATGCTCGCCGCCTGCGCCAAGGCGAAGAAGGAGGGCATCGCGGGCTGGACGTACGCGGGCAAGTACCCGTACTACTTCGCCTTCACGCTGTACCCGTTCTTCACGAAGATCGGCGGCCAGGAGGTCATGAAGGCCATCGACAACCTGGAGCCCAACGCCTGGAAGCACGACGCCGTCAAGAAGGCGTTCGAGGCGTACCACGAGCTGTACGCCAAGGGCTACATCCTCAAGGGCACCCCCGGCATCGACCACATCCAGTCCCAGACGCAGTGGAACAAGGGCAAGGCGCTCTTCCTCCCGAACGGCTCCTGGGTGGAGAACGAGGCCAGGAAGACCACGCCCAAGGACTTCGAGATGACCGTGGCCCCGCCCTCCAGCCTCGACAAGTCCGACGCCATGCCCTTCGAGACCATCTACGCCGAGGCGAGCGAGCCCTTCATGGTCCCGGCCAAGGCGAAGAACGTCGAGGGCGGCATGGAGTGGCTGCGCATCATGCTGGGCAAGCAATCCACACAGAACTTCAGCGAGCAGGTGTCGGCGCTCACCTGTGTCGACGGCGCGGCCGAGGGGCTGGACCTGAAGCCGGGGCTCTCCTCGGCGCAGCAGATCCTCAAGGCCGCCGGTGAGAACGTGGTGGGCCCCCGCCTCCAGGACTGGTACCTGGAACTGCACAAGGACAAGATCGGCGGCGCCATCGCCTCGATGATGTCGGGCGACATCGAGCCGGACGAGGCCATCAAGCGCTGCCAGAAGGCGGCCGACGACGTGGCCAAGGACGACTCCGTCAAGAAGTACAAGCGCTGATCCGGAGCTGACCCGCCGGACCGGCGGGTCAGCCTCCGACCGGGCAAGACCGGGCACGGCACGGGTATCCATCGGTTCAATGCTGAGTACGGAGCGGGGCGGCATGGCGAACGATCTCCGGACGGTGGGGAAGACCACGGGTCCGGCACCGGAACGACAGGGCGGCGCCGCGCGCACCAAGGCCGCCTTCCCACTGCTCGTGGCGGCCTTCCTGCTGCCGCCCCGCGCCACCCCGGAGAGGGCGCGCAGGGACCCGCGCTACCGGACCCTCGACAAGTACCGCTTCATCTGCTGGTTCCTGCTGCTGCCGCTGGTGATCTACGCGGTCTTCGTGATCTCGCCGTTCTTCCAGGCGTTCTACTACTCACTGACCGACTGGACGGGCTTCAGCAGCGAGTTCAGCTTCGTCGGGCTGGACAACTACACCCGGATGATGGACGACTCCACGTTCTGGGCGGCGATGCAGCACAGCCTGATCCTGCTCATCGTGGCCCCCGTCGTCACCCTGGCGCTCGGCCTCTTCTTCGCCTTCATGCTCCAGGCGGGCGGGCGGCACAAGAAGAACGAGGTCATCTCCGGCGTCCGCGGATCGAAGCTCTACAAGAACGTCTACTTCTTCCCGCAGGTCATCTCCGTCGCCATCATCGGTGTCGTCTGGGGCGCGATGTACGACCCCATCACGGGGCCGATCAACGAGGTGCTGCGCACCGTGGGCCTCGGGGCGCTCGCGCAGAACTGGCTCGCCGACCCCACCTTCGCGCTCGCCTCGGTGCTGTTCGTCGTCTGCTGGATGTTCGTCGGCTTCTACGTGGTGCTGTTCTCCGCTGCCATGGGCTCCATCCCGAAGGACATCTACGAGGCGGCGCTGCTGGACGGCGCGAGCAGGCCCAAGACCTTCTTCAAGGTCACGCTGCCGCTGATCTGGGACACGGTGCAGACCGGCTGGATCTACATGGGCATCCAGGCGCTCGACTGCTTCGCCGTCGTGCACATCATGACCATCAACAAGGGCGGCCCGGGCGACTCCACCCTGGTCACCCCGGTCTACCTCTACAAGAAGGCGTTCGACTCGGGGCAGGCGGGCTACGCCACCGCGATCGGCGTCGTGCTGCTGCTGGTCACCATGGTTTTCGCCGCGGTCATGATGCTGCTGAGCCGCCGCGACCGGATCGAGTACTGAAGTGAGCGGGGAGATTCGAGCGATGAACGCTATCCAGCCCGCCGAGGCCCCCGGGGAAGCGGACCGGGCCGACGGCAAGCCCCCCGCCTCCGGCACCGGCACCGGGCCCGGCGCGAAGGGCGGGGACGGGGGCCGCGAAGGGCGCGCCCGGATCGGCACCGAGGGCGCCACCCTCAACGTCTTCGCCAACGGCTTCCTCATCCTGTGGAGCGTCATGGCGGCCGGGCCCCTGCTGTGGGTCATGGTCAACTCGCTGCGGAAGTCGGCGGAGATCGAGGGCAAGCCCTTCGGCTGGCCCACCGCGTTCAGCGTCGAGAACTTCACCAACGCGTGGAGCGACGCCAACATCGGCGAGTACGCCCTCAACTCGGCGCTGGTGCTGTGCGGTTCGCTGCCCGGCACCATGCTGCTGGGCTCGATGGCGGCCTACGTCATCGCCCGCTTCGCGTTCCCCGGCAACCGCGTCATCTATCTGCTGTTCGCTGGCGGGATGATGTTCCCCATCATCCTGGCGGTCGTGCCGCTGTTCTTCGTGATGGACAACTTCGGGCTGCTGGACACGAAGCAGGGCCTGATCCTGGCGTACATCGCCTACTCACTGCCGTTCACGACCTTCTTCATGACGGCGTTCTTCCGCACCCTGCCGGGATCGATCGCGGAGGCGGCCACCATCGACGGCGCCTCGCACCTGCGGACCTTCTTCCAGATCATGCTGCCCATGGCCAAGCCCGGCCTGATCAGCATCGGCATCTTCAACTTCCTGGGCCAGTGGAACCAGTACTTCCTCCCCCTGGCCCTGAACAGCGAGAGCTCCCACAAGGCCCTGCTGACCCAGGGCCTGGCCGAGCTGTCCGTGAATCAGGGCTACGAGGGGGACTGGGGCGCCCTCTTCGCGGGGCTGACGGTGGCCATGCTGCCCATCCTCGTCGTCTACATGGTCTTCCAGCGCCAGGTGCAGCAGGGCCTGACGGCGGGCGCGGTGAAGTAACCGGGCGCGACGAGGCAGGGGGACCGTTCACAGCACGGACCCAGACCGTCACGGTGGCGGACCGGAGCAGGGCCGGTCCGCCCCCTGCGACGTCCGCTCACCCTCCGTAGAATGCCTCTCGGATGAGCGCCCCCGTCGCCGAAGCACGCTCAAGGTCTTGACGGGGGAGAACCGCTCGGGCTCTGCTTAGAGTTCAGATGTTGGAAACAGGCCGTATCCCATCGACGCGGTACGGCAGACGGGGCGGCGGTCGTGCCGGCCGTCGAGGCGGGAGTGGAACAGTGGTCGAGACTCCGGGCTCGCAGTCTTCGCTGCACCGGGCGAATCTGGAGCGGGTCGTACGGGCCGTACGGATGGCCGGATCGCTCACCCAGGCGGAGATCGCCCGGAGCACAGGGCTGTCGGCCGCCACCGTCTCCAATATCGTCCGGGAGCTGAAGGACGGCGGAACGGTGCAGGTCACGCCCACCTCCGCCGGGGGCCGCAGGGCCCGCGCAGTGTCGCTGAGCGGCGACGCGGGCACCGTCGTGGGCGTCGACTTCGGGCACTCGCACCTGCGGGTCGCCGTCGGCAACCTCGCGCACCAGGTGCTCGCCGAGGAGGCCGAGCCCATCGACGTGGACGCCTCGGCAGCCGAGGGCTTCGACCGCGCCGAGCAGCTCGTCCAGCGCCTCATCGCCACGACGGGCATCAGCCCCGAGAAGCTCATCGGCGTCGGCCTCGGCGTCCCCGGACCCATCGACGTGGAGACGGGAGCGCTGGGCTCCACGTCGATCCTCCCGGGATGGGCGGGCACGAACCCGCGCGAGGAGCTGGCCTCCCGCCTCGGCGTCCCCGTCTACGTCGACAACGACGCCAACCTCGGCGCGCTCGGCGAGCAGGTCTGGGGCAACGGGCGCGGCTCGGCCGACCTCGCGTACATCAAGGTGGCGAGCGGCGTCGGCGCCGGACTGGTGATCAACGGCCAGATCTACCGCGGCCCCGGCGGCACGGCGGGCGAGATCGGGCACATCACCCTGGACGAGTCGGGCCCCGTGTGCCGCTGCGGCAACCGCGGCTGCCTGGAGACCTTCACCGCGGCCCGCTATGTGCTGCCCCTGCTGCACTCCAGCCACGGCGCGGACCTGACGATGGCCCGCGTGGTCCAGCTCGCGCGCGACGGCGACCCGGGCTGCCGCCGGGTGATCGCCGACGTGGGGCGGCACATCGGCAGCGGCGTCGCCAACCTCTGCAACCTGCTCAACCCCTCCAAGGTGCTGCTCGGCGGAGACCTCGCGGAGGCCGGTGACCTGGTGCTCGACCCGGTGCGCGACTCCGTGGCCCGCTACGCGATCCCCAGCGCCGGACGTCAGCTCACCGTGGTCCCCGGCACGCTCGGGGGCCGCGCCGAGGTGCTGGGCGCGCTGGCGCTGGTGCTGAGCGAGATGGGTGACGCGACGCTGCTGGACGCCGCCGCCGCTGCCGGGTTCGGCGCGGGGGAGGGTGCGGGCGAGGGCGCCGCGTCGGACGGTTCCCCGGAAGGGCCGCGCGAGGGGCGGGAGCCGGGCCGTACGGGCGGGCGTACGGGCGCCGCCGACCCCGCGGGACCCCCGGACACGGCGGTGGCCGCGGCCTCGGTCTGACGCCCGGCCGCCGGGCCCGCGGTGCCCGGCGCCGGCGCCGTCGGTGACGCCGCGCACGGTTGCGCGGCGTCACCACAGAGAGCGCTTTTGTGTTCATGCACATAACGAATGGCATCGTTGCCGTCTCGTTAAGGATTTACTTCTTGACGCTTGCGTGGCCTGCGAGTTGACTTCCAGCCACCTCGGCCGCAACGACGCGGCCTCGTCAGGGAGGTTGGAACCCCATGAACGCAAAGATGCGTCGCGTCGTCATCGGAACGGCTGCCGTCTCGATGGCCCTGTCCCTCGCCGCGTGCGGCAAGGCGGGCGGCGGCGACGGTGAAGGCGGCGGTGGAGACAACAAGACCATCGGGCTTCTCCTGCCCGAGAACAAGACCACGCGCTACGAGACCTTCGACCGTCCGTACATGGAGAAGAAGATCAAGGCGCTGTGCTCGGACTGCAAGGTCAAGTACAACAACGCCACGCAGGACACCGAGACCCAGAAGAAGCAGTTCGACGCCCTCATAACCCAGGGCGTCAAGGTCATCATCCTCGACGCGGTGGACGCGCAGGCCACCAAGTCCTGGGTCGACCGGGCGGCGAAGAAGGGCGTCAAGGTCGTCGCCTACGACCGCCTCGCCGAGGGCGACATCTCGGCCTACGTCTCCTACGACAACGAGAAGATCGGCGAGCTCCAGGGACAGGGGCTCGTCGAGGCGATGGGCGACAAGGCCAAGGACGCCAACGTCGTCATGATCAACGGCTCGCCGACCGACCCGAACGCGGCCCTCTTCAAGAAGGGCGCGCACAGCGTCCTCGACAAGGAGGTCAAGGAGGTCGTCTACGAGCAGGACATCCCGGACTGGTCCCCGGACGAGGCCAACAAGAAGATGGGCGCCGCCATCACCAAGCTGGGCAAGGACGGCTTCGACGGCGTCTACTCGGCCAACGACGGCATGGCGGGCGGCATCGCCACCGCCATGAAGAAGTCCGGCGTCAAGGACGTCCCGCTGAGCGGCCAGGACGCCGAACTCGCCGGTCTCCAGCGCCTCGTGAGCGGCGACCAGAGCTTCACCATCTACAAGGCGATCAAGCCCGAGGCCGAGACGACCGCCGAGATCGCGGTCAAGCTCCTCCAGGGCGAGAAGATCGACTCCCTCACCCCGAAGAAGGTCGACAGCAAGAGCCAGGACGGCGTCCCGTCCCAGCTCTACAGCGCCAAGATCGTGACCAAGGACAACATCAAGGACACGATCATCAAGGACAAGGTGTACAAGGTCGGCCAGATCTGCACCAAGGAATTCGCCTCGGCCTGCAAGGACGCGGGCCTGCTGTAAGCGGTACGCCCTACTTGGCGAAGCCGTACGCGGCGAGCCGTGAGCGGTGAGCCCCGAGCGATGAGCCGTACGGCGCGCCGACCGCGCCGGACGCGCCGACCGCGTCGCGGAGTACGGGAGCAGGGCCGCACCAGCGGTCCTGCTCTCCGCCGCGCGGGGGAGGCCGCCGTGGCGGGGGAGGCACGGCGCGGCGCACCCGCAGTCCTCATTCCTGAAAGAAAGATCGGAGCAGGCCAAGTGCCTAACGAACCCGTGCTGGCGCTGCGCGGAATCTCCAAGCGGTTCGGTGCCGTACAGGCGCTCACCGAGGTGGACCTGGAGGTCCGCACCGGTGAGGTCGTCGCCCTCGTCGGCGACAACGGCGCCGGGAAGTCCACGCTCGTCAAGACCATCGCAGGCGTCCACCCCATCGACGACGGGAACATCGAGTGGGAAGGGCGCTCCGTCGCCATCCACCGCCCGCACGACGCGCAGGAACTCGGCATCGCCACCGTCTACCAGGACCTGGCGCTGTGCGACAACCTCGACGTCGTCGCCAACCTCTTCCTCGGCAGCGAGGTGCGGCGCTCGGCCGTGCTGGACGAGATCGCCATGGAGAAGCGCGCCAAGGAACTGCTGGACACCCTGTCCATCCGCATCCCCAGCGTCCGCATCCCCGTCGCCTCGCTCTCCGGCGGGCAGCGGCAGGTCGTCGCCATCGCCCGCGCGCTGATCGGCGACCCCAAGGTCGTCATCCTCGACGAGCCCACCGCGGCCCTCGGCGTCGAGCAGACCGCGCAGGTCCTCGACCTGGTCGAGCGGCTGCGCGAGCGCGGCCTCGCCGTCATCCTCATCAGCCACAACATGGCCGACGTCCAGGCCGTGGCCGACCGGGTCGCGGTGCTGCGCCTCGGCCGCAACAACGGTGTCTTCCCGGTCGCCAGCACCTCCCACGAGAAGATCGTCGCGGCGATCACCGGCGCCTCGGACAACGCGGTCACCCGCCGTCAGGCCCGCACGAGCGAGGGCTCCAAGGAGGGGTCGAAGTGAGCGACACCGTGAACACGGACAAGGGCGGCAAGGGCGGCAAGGACGCCTCCGTCGCCGGGCCCGTCCCCGCCGACGCGAACGGCGCGGCGCCCGCTGCCGTCGATCCCCGGCTGCTCGTGCGCGAACAGGGCTTCGCGGGCTACTGGACCGACTTCAAGCGCCGCATGCGCGGCGGCGAGCTGGGCTCGCTGCCCGTCATCCTCGGCCTCATCGCCATCGCGATCATCTTCCAGTCGCTGAACAGCAGCTTCCTCTCCGCGGGCAGCCTGAGCGACATCGGCGTCTACATCGCCGGTACGGGCATCATGGCGACGGGCATCGTCTTCGTCCTGCTGCTCGGCGAGATCGACCTGTCGGTCGGCTCCGTCGCGGGCGTCGGCGCCGCCGTGTGGGCCGTGCTCAGCGTCACGCACGGTGTCAACGACTGGCTCTCGGTGATCCTCGCCATCGGCGCGGGCCTCCTCATCGGCGCCCTCCATGGGTTCTTTTTCGCCAAGGTGGGCGTGCCCGCGTTCGTCGTCACACTGGCGGGCTTCCTGGGCTGGAGCGGGCTCCAGATCTGGCTGATGGGCGCCGAGGGAAGCATCAACACCCCCGGCGGCAGCATCGTCGAGGACCTCACCGGCTACTACTTCGAGGACATCGCCGCGGGCTACGGCCTCGCCCTCGTGGCCGTCCTCGCCTACGCGGGCGCGCTGCTCCTGGACGCGAAGCGGCGCCGCGCGGCGGAGCTGCCCTTCCGGCCCATGAGCGAGATCGCGCTGCGCACGGGTGTGGTCGCGGTGGTCGCGTTCGTCGCCGCTTACGTCCTCAACCAGTCGCGCGGCCTGCCGCTCGCCCTGGTGGTCTTCCTGGCCGTGCTGGTCATCGCGGACTTCGTGGTGCGGCGCACCACCTACGGGCGGCAGATCTTCGCCGTCGGCGGCAACGCGGAGGCCGCGCGGCGCGCGGGCATCAACGTCGAACGCGTCCGGATCAGCGTCTTCGCCATCGCGGGCATGCTCGCCGCCTTCGGCGGTCTGTTCATCGCCAGCCTCTCGGGCGGTGCGACGAAGAGCCTCGGCGCGGGGAACACGCTGATGAACGTCATCGCCGCAGCGGTCATCGGAGGCACCAGCCTCTTCGGCGGGCGCGGCAAGATCTGGTCGGCGCTGCTCGGCATCCTGGTGATCCAGTCCATTCAGCAGGGGCTGAACCTGCTCGGGATGGCGAGCGAGATCCAGTACATGATCACGGGTGCGGTGCTGCTGGCCGCTGTCGTGATCGACTCGCTCTCGCGGCGCACGCAGAAGACGGCGGGCCGCACGTAAGGGGCCTACGGCCCCGCACCGCCCACCTTCACGGCCAAGGGCGCCCCTCCCGCCCCAGAGGGGCGCCCCGGCGCGGCGCCGACCCCCACCACCCAGGCACCCCGCGACCACAGGCACCGGCCAAGATCCACGCGGCGCCAGCCGCGACGTACCGGTCCACACGCCGCGCCCTAGCCACCAACCCGCACTCGAAAGACAACGGCGAACCCCGCAAACCCAGCGCGGGACCCTACGGTGCCCACCGCACGGGCCACCGTCCCGCGCAACACCCCCGTGAAGGGGCGACGCCCCGTTTCCTTCCGCGGCCCCGCGAAGGGGACCCGTTCGCGTGACCGAGATCGCACAGGGCGATCTCCGTCGCCGCGTACGGAACATTAGACTCGTCGGAATCGGCACAAGGAACCGCACAAGCACAGCCCGAACGGCACAGATGGCACAGCTCGACATCTCGACATGTGCGACAGCAAGGAGGTACGGGTGGCGCTGCTGACCCGCATCACGGGACCGCGCGATCTCGACCGGCTCACTCCGGAGGAGCTGGAGCGGCTGGCCGGCGAGGTCCGGGCCTTCCTCGTCGACTCGGTCGCCAAGACCGGCGGACACCTGGGGCCCAACCTCGGCGTGGTCGAGCTGACCATCGCCCTGCACCGGGTCTTCCACTCCCCCCAGGACAAGGTGCTCTTCGACACGGGGCACCAGTCCTACGTGCACAAGCTGCTCACGGGCCGCCAGGACTTCTCCAGGCTGCGCGCGAAGGGCGGCCTCTCCGGATACCCGTCGCGCGCGGAGTCCGAGCACGACATCATCGAGAACAGCCACGCCTCTACCGTCCTCGGCTGGGCGGACGGCCTCGCCAAGGCGAACGAGGTGCTCAAGAAGGACGACCACGTCGTGGCCGTCATCGGCGACGGCGCGCTCACCGGCGGCATGGCCTGGGAGGCCCTCAACAACATCGCCGCCGCCAAGGACCGCCCGCTCGTGATCGTGGTGAACGACAACGAGCGCTCGTACGAGCCGACGATCGGCGGTCTCGCGAACCACCTGGCGACGCTGCGCACCACCGACGGCTACGAGCGGTTCCTGGCCCGCGGCAAGGAGGTCCTCAACCGGACCCCCGTCGTCGGCAAGCCCCTCTACGAGACGCTGCACGGCGCCAAGAAGGGCCTGAAGGACTTCATCGCGCCGCAGGGCATGTTCGAGGACCTGGGCCTGAAGTACGTCGGCCCGATCGACGGCCACGACATCGCCGCCGTCGAGTCCGCGCTCCAGCGCGCCAAGCGCTTCGGCGGCCCCGTCCTGGTGCACTGCCTCACCGAGAAGGGCCGCGGCTATCAGCCCGCGCGGCAGGACGAGGCCGACCAGTTCCACGCGGTCGGCGTCATCCACCCGGACACGGGCCTGCCGGTGAAGTCCTCCGGCGCCGACTGGACCTCGGTCTTCGGCGAGGAGATGGTCAAGCTCGGCCGGGAGCGCGAGGACATCGTCGCCATCACGGCGGCCATGATGCGCCCCGTCGGCCTGCACGGCTTCGCCCAGGCGTATCCGGAGCGGGTCTACGACGTGGGCATCGCCGAGCAGCACGCCGCGGTCTCGGCCGCCGGGCTGGCCACGGGCGGCCTGCACCCGGTCTTCGCGGTGTACGCGACGTTCCTCAACCGCGCCTTCGACCAACTGCTGATGGATGTGGCGCTGCACCAGTGCGGCGTCACGTTCGTGCTGGACAGGGCGGGGGTCACCGGCTCGGACGGTGCCTCGCACAACGGCATGTGGGACATGTCGATCCTCCAGTGCGTCCCCGGACTGCGCCTGTCAGCGCCGCGCGACGCCGATCAGTTGCGCGCCCAGTTGCGCGAGGCGGTCGATGTGGACGACGCACCGACCGTCGTGCGCTATTCGAAGGGCGCTGTCGGCCCCGCCGTCCCCGCTGTGGCCCGTATCGGCGGCATGGACGTGCTGCGCGAGGCGGGTGCCGCGCGCCCGGACGTGCTGCTGGTGTCCGTGGGCGCGCTGGCGCCGATGTGCCTGGAGATCGCCGGTCTGCTGGACAAGCAGGGCATCTCGACGACGGTCGTGGACCCGCGCTGGGTCAAGCCCGTCGACGAGGCGCTGGCGCCGCTGGCCGACCAGCACCGGGTCGTCGTCACCGTCGAGGACAACAGCAGGGCGGGCGGCGTCGGCTCGGCCGTGGCGCAGGCGCTGCGCGACGCGGGTGTGGACGTGCCGCTGCGCGACTTCGGCATCCCGGAGCGCTTCCTCGACCACGCCTCGCGGGGCGAGGTCATGGCGGAGATCGGGCTCACCGCGCCGGACATCGCCCGTCAGGTGACGGGTCTGGTGGCCCGTATCGACGGCCGCTACGACACGGAGACCGCGGGAGCGGGGCGCGAGGCGGCCCGCGACTGACACCACCCGCGCGCGACGCGAGGCCCGGCCCGAAAGACCGGTGCCGCCGCGTCGCCGTGAGCCCCGTGCCGATGGGCCGTCCGGACCCCGTGAGGGTGAACCGGGCGGCCCATCGGTGTGCGCGGGGTATGCGTCTCATCGGGCGAAGTCGGTCCGGGGGCGGCGCCGAGGGGCCCCGCCGGTGTGCCGATCCGTCCCCCACGACCGTCCAGCGGCGCGGAGGAAGCAGATGAGCGGTACACAGCGGAGGCCGGAGAGCCCGGACAGCGGCGCACGAGGCGGCGGCTGGTTCCGGACGAAGTCGGTCGAGCAGTCGATCCAGGACACGGAGGAACCGGAGCACGCGCTGAAGAAGTCGCTCAGCGCGTTCGACCTCGTGGTCTACGGTGTCGGCGTCATCGTCGGCACCGGGATCTTCGTCGTCACGGGCACAGTCGCCAAGGACTACGCGGGACCCGCGGTGGCGATCTCCTTCATCGTCGCCGCGCTGGTGTGCGGGCTGGCCGCGCTCTGCTACGCGGAGTTCGCCTCGACGGTCCCGGTCGCCGGATCCGCTTACACCTTCTCGTACGCCTCGCTCGGCGAGCTGCCCGCCTGGATCATCGGCTGGGACCTCGTCCTGGAGCTGGCGCTGGGCGCCGCCACCGTGGCGGGCGGCTGGTCGCAGTACGTGGGCACGCTGCTCGACAACCTCGGCCTCACCGTCCCCGAGGTCCTCACCCATTCCGGTGACGGCTTCGGCTTCGGCTTCGACATCCTCGCCGCCGCGCTGGTGCTCGCGATCACCGCCGTGCTGGTGGTGGGCATGAAGCTCTCGGCGCGCATCACCTCGGCGGTCGTCGCCGTGAAGATCACGGTGGTGCTCCTCGTGATCATCGCGGGCGCCTTCTTCATCGTCGGCGACAACTACTCGCCGTTCATCCCGCCCGAGCAGCCCACCGAGGAGGGCACCTCGGGGCTGCTCACCCCGCTCTCCCAGCTCATCTTCGGCTTCACCCCCTCGCACTTCGGCGTGATGGGCATCTTCTCCGCCGCCGCCGTCGTCTTCTTCGCCTTCATCGGCTTCGACATCGTGGCCACGGCGGCCGAGGAGACGAAGAACCCGCAGCGCGACCTGCCGCGCGGCATCTTCGGCTCGCTCGCGGTGTGCACGCTGCTCTACGTCGCCGTCTCGCTGGTGGTGACGGGCATGCGCGAGTACTCGAAGCTGGAGAGCGACGCGCCCCTCGCCTCCGCCTTCAAGGCGGTCGGGCAGCCCTTCTTCTCCGGGCTGATCTCGTTCGGCGCGGCGGTCGGCCTCACATCGGTCGTGATGATCCTGCTGCTCGGACAGACCCGGGTCTTCTTCGCGATGAGCCGCGACGGGCTGCTGCCCCGGTCGTTCTCGCGGGTGCACACCCGCTACGGCACGCCGTACCGCTCCACCGTCCTGCTCGGCGTCCTCGTCGCGCTGATCGCGGGCTTCTTCACGGTGACGGAGCTGACGGAGATGGTGAACATCGGCACCCTCTTCGCCTTCCTCGTCGTCGCGCTCGGCGTGATCCTGCTGCGCCGTACGCGCCCGGAGCTGCCGCGCGCGTTCCGCACCCCGTTCGTGCCCGTGCTGCCGGTCGTGTCGGTGCTGGCCTCGCTGTGGCTGATGCTGAACCTCAGTGTCGAGACGTGGCTGCGGTTCGCGGTCTGGATGGCGCTGGGCATGGTCATCTACGCCGTGTACGGGCGCCGCCACAGCAGGCTGCGCCTCATGGGCGACGTGGGCTCCGGTTCCGGCTCCGGTTCTGGCGGCGGGGGTGCGCGGTAGCGGAGGTTCCGCTCGGGGGACGGCGCCTACCGCGCCGACTGAGGCTCATCCTCCGCTTCCGCTCCCGCGGGCCCTCTTCTGGAGGGGGCCACGGAGCCGGATAAGTTGGGGCGCATGCCGTCCGCCGCCGAGCCCCCGCGCGCGCCGTCGTCCTCCGTGGACACGCGGCCGTCGACGGACAAGGCGACGCGCGGCCGTACCCGCGAGGGCCACGTACCCGAGCCGCGCCGCGACACCTGGCACGCGCCCGGGACACCGGGGCCGCACCCACGGGACACACCGGACACCGTCCCCGTCGAGAGCCCGTCCCGCCGCCGCTACTGGGCGCTGCTGCTGCCCGCGCTCACGCTCCTCGCCCTCGTCACCCGCCTGCCCTCCTTCGCACGCCCGCTCTGGAACCCCGACGAGGGCTTCCTCGCGACCCAGGCGCGGATGCTCGCCGACGGTGGCACGCTCTACGACACCGTCGTCGACCGCAAACCCCCGCTGCTGCCCTGGCTCTACCAGGGCGCGTTCGCGCTCGCGGGGGACGAGTCGCTGTGGCCGCTGAAGGCGGCTGCCGTGCTGGCCGTGGCCGTGGGCGCCGCATTCGTCGCCTCGCTGGCCAGGCGGCGCTGGGGAGACCGGGCGGGATGGACGGCCGGTGTGCTGTACGTCCTGCTCACCATCGGGCTCAACCCCGAGGACACCCAGGCGGCGACCTTCGAGGTCTTCATGCTGCCGTGGACGGCCGCCGCCGTGTGGTGCGCGGACCGGCGCCGGTGGGCGTGGGCCGGGCTCGGCATCGCCGGAGCAGTGCTCACAAAACAGACCGGTGGTGCCGTGCTGCTGCCGGTGCTCGTGCTGCTGTGGCGGGCCCCCGCACCCCGGCTCCCCGGCCTGGCGCGGCTGGCGGCCGGAGCGGTGCTCCCGGTCGCGATCACCGCTCTCGCCTTCGGCCCCGGCCGCTTCCTCTACTGGATGGCGACGGGCTCCGGCGCGTACGCCTCCGTCGAGGGCGCCGGACTGCGAGCCCTGGCCCGTGCACTGGCCAGCACCGGTGTGCTGGCGCTCGCCTGCGCGCCGTTCCTGGTGGCGCTCGTACACCTGTGGCTGCGGCGCCGCCGTCCTGAGTGGTCCGCCGACCTGTGGGCATGGCTGGCGGCCTCGGCCGCTGCCATCGTGGTCGGCTTCCAGTTCTTCGGCCACTACTACCTCCAGCTCGTCCCGCCCCTCGCTCTCCTCGGCGCCTCCGTCCTGCGCGAACTGCGCCGCCCGCGCCACGCGGACCTCGCGCTCGCGCTCACCGCGGCCATCGCCGCCGGGCACCTCGTCTGGGGCTACGCGGCGCCGCGCACCGAACTCGACCACGCCCAGCGCGTCGCGGCCGAGGTCCGCGCCCGCACCCAGCCCTCGGACCGCGTCCTGCTGTGGGGCATGCACCCCGAGGGCTACTGGCTCGCCGACCGCGCCCCCGCCTCCCGCTACCTGACCGCGGGGTTCCTCACCAACTTCAGCGGCGGGCGCGGGGGCGTGCGGGTAGGGGAGCGGTACGCGATGGAGGGCGCCTGGCCGCACTTCCGCCGCGAACTGCGCGACACCCCGCCCGCCCTCGTCGTCGACGACTCACGGGGCGCCCCATACGGCATCGCCTCCACACCCACGCTCCGGAACTACCTGGAGCGGCACTACGACCGTGTCGGGGAGGTGGACGGCGCGGTGCTTTACGTGAGGGGAAACGCGGGGTCGGCCCCTCACGGGGGTGTTGCGCGGGACGGCTGACCTCTCAGGTGGGCACTGTAGGGTCCCGCGCTGATTTTTGCGCCGTCGCACGCAGTGGGGGTGGCTTGGCGCCGTGTTCGGGTGCCTGGCCGGTGGCTTCGGCGCGGCGTGTGGTTGCGGTGCGTTGCGGCTTGCGCCGCGTGGTTCTTGGTTTCGGCTGGTGGTCGTGTGGGGCCCGTGTGTGGTGGGGGTCGGTGCCGCGGTGGGGTGTCTCCTCGGGCGGCGACAAGTGCGGGTCGGCTTTTCGGCTGCCTGTACAGTCGCCACCACTTGCGGGGACACCCCACCGCGTCCCCTCCCACCCGGTGGCCACCAGCACCACCGTTGTGGGCAAGCGTTCCGCATGGCGGAACGGGTGGGCACAACCCACCCACCGGCCCGCAGCACGCGTACGCACCCCCGAGGGGGCACTGGGGAGGGCGCACCCACGGGTGAGGGCACGGTGTGGGCGTCAGCCGACCCGGAGCTGGATAGCGGGCCACCGGCGGGACGGGGACGGGGTGGGGTGTCCCCGCAGGTCGAGAGAGTCACCGGCGGAGAGCCGTAAGCGAGACCTTCACGCCGAGGAGACACCCCACCCCGGCACCGGACACCCCGCACCCACGTGCCCATAACCCCAACAGGAACCCGGAATCACGCGGCGCAAGCCGCGACGCACCGGTCCATAGGCCGCGCCGTAGCCACACAGCCGCACCCGAACACGGCGCCCCGCCACACGCAGCGCCCCGTGCAGCGGCGCAAAAATCAGCGCGGGACCCTACATTGCGCACCACACCGGCCAACCGTCCCGCGCAACACCCCCGTGAAGCAGGAACCCCCCGTTTCCTTCCGCAGCCCCGCGAAGGGGCTGGCGGACGCAGTCGTTCCGGGGCGATCATGCCTGGTATGCAAAGTGACCTCTTCAAGGACGAATACCTGGTCAAGGATCCGGTCGCGGCCGGGATGACGCTCCAGAACAACAAGTCCATCAAGTACGTGGTAAACGGCGAGTGCTACGCACGTCAGGGCGCCATGGTCGCGTTCCGCGGGAACCTCCAGTTCGAGAAGAAGGGCCAGGGCGTCGGCGGCTACATCAAGCGCAAGGTCACCGGCGAGGGCCTGCCGCTGATGGCGGTGCGCGGTCAGGGCGAGGCGTGGTTCGCGCACGAGGCGGCGAGCTGCTTCATCGTCGAGATGTCGCCGGGCGACGAGCTGAGCGTCAACGGCCGCCACGTCCTCGTCTTCGACGCGACGCTGTCCTACGACGTGAAGGTCGTCAAGGGAGCGGGCATGACCGGCGGCGGCCTGTTCAACAGCGTCTTCACGGGGCACGGCAAGCTCGGTCTGATCTGCGAGGGCGAGCCGATCGTGATCCCCGTGAGCCCTCAGGCGCCGGTCTACGTCGACACGGACGCGGTCCTGGGCTGGAGTGCCCGGCTGCACGCCTCGCTCCACAGGTCGCAGAGCTTCGGCTCCATGCTGCGCGGAGGTTCGGGCGAGGCGATGCAACTGGCCCTGGAGGGCGAGGGGTTCGTCATCGTCCGCCCGAGCGAGGCGCAGCCGCAGCAGCCCGGCACGCACTGAGCCCCGCCCGCGCCGGCGCACGCGGACGGGGACACACGAACGGCGCCCGTCCACCAGAGAGGGTGTGGACGGGCGCCGTTCGGGTCTCAGCGGCTCACCGGTTCAGCGCGCGCCGTAGGCGCACCCGTCACGCGGGAACGGGAACGCTCGCGACACCCGGCGCCAGGAACCGCTTCCCGGTCGCGCGCTCGCTGACGCCTTCGCGGTCCAGGTACGGCGTGATGCCGCCCAGGTGGAAGGGCCAGCCCGCGCCGGTGATCAGGCACAGGTCGATGTCCTGCGCCTCGGCGACGACGCCCTCGTCGAGCATGAGGCGGACCTCCTCGGCGATGGCGTTCAGCGCCCGCTCGCGCACCTGCTCCTCGGTGAGCGCGGTGTCCCCGGTCTCGAAGAGCGCGGCGACCTCCGGGTCCAGCTCCGGCTTGCCGGTGTCGTAGACGTAGAGGTTCCGCTTACCGGCGGCGACCACGCGGCCCAGGTTCTCCGAGACGGCGAACCGGTCGGGGAACGCGGCGTGCAGCGTGCCCGCGACGTGGTGGGCCACGGCCGGGCCGACCAGCTCCAGCAGCACGATCGGTGACATCGGCAGCCCGAGCGGCGCCAGCGCGCGGTCCGCGACGTCGACGGGGGTGCCCTCGTCGATGGAGCGCAGCACCTCGCCCAGGAAGCGGGTCAGGACGCGGTTGACGACGAACGCCGGGGCGTCCTTGACGAGGACGGCAGTCTTCTTGAGCGACTTGGCCACCGAGAAGGCCGTGGCCAGCGACGCGTCGTCCGTCCGCTCGCCCCGCACGATCTCCAGCAGCGGCAGGATCGCGACGGGGTTGAAGAAGTGGAAGCCGACGACCCGCTCGGGGTGCTTCAGCTTCGACGCCATCTCGGAGACGGACAGCGAGGAGGTGTTGGTGGCGAGGATGGCGTGCTCGGGCACGACCGCCTCGACCTCGGCGAACACCTGCTGCTTGACGCCCATCTCCTCGAAGACGGCCTCGATGACGAAGTCCGCGTCGGCGAAGGCGGTGGCCTTGTCCAGGGAGCCGGAGACCAGGCCCTTGAGGCGGTTCGCCTTGTCCTGGTTGACGCGGCCCTTCAGCAGCAGCTTGTCGATCTCCTCGTGGACATAGCCCACGCCCTTGTCGACGCGCTCCTGGTCGATGTCGGTCAGCACGACCGGCACCTCGAGGCGCCGCGCGAACAGCAGCGCGAGCTGCGAGGCCATCAGGCCCGCGCCCACGACGCCGACCTTGGTGACCGGGCGCGCCAGGGACTTGTCAGGGGCGCCGGCAGGGCGCTTGGCGCGCTTCTGCACCAGGTTGAACGCGTAGATCCCGCTGCGCAGTTCGCCGCCCATGATCAGGTCGGCGAGCGCCTTGTCCTCGGCCTCGAAGCCCGCGCGCAGGTCGCCGTTCTTGGCCTGGGCGATGATGTCGAGCGCGCGGTAGGCGGCCGGGGCAGCGCCGTGCACCTTGCTGTCCGCGATCTCCTTGCCTCGGGCGACGGCCTGGTCCCACGCCTCGTCGCGGTCGATCTCGGACCGTACGACCTCGATCTCGCCCTTCAGCACCGCGGCCGTCCAGCGCAGCGACTCCTCCAGGAAGTCGGCGCCCTCGAAGATGGCGTCGGCGATGCCCAGCTCGTAGACCTGCTTGCCCTTGAGCTGACGGTTCTGGTTGAGCGAGTTCTCGATGATGACCGAGACGGCGCGGTCGGCGCCGATCAGGTTCGGCAGCAGCGTGCAGCCGCCCCAGCCGGGCACCAGGCCGAGGAAGACCTCGGGCAGCGAGAACGCGGGGAGGGCCTGCGAGACGGTGCGGTAGTCGCAGTGCAGGCCGACCTCGACGCCGCCGCCCATGGCCGCGCCGTTGTAGTACGCGAACGTCGGGACACCGAGCTTGCCCAGGCGCCGGAAGACGGCGTGCCCGCCCTTGCCGATGGCCAGTGCGTCCTCGTGGTTCGTCAGCACCTCGACGCCCTTGAGGTCGGCGCCCACGGCGAAGATGAACGGCTTGCCGGTGACACCGACACCGACGATCTCGCCCTCCTCGGCCTCCTTCTCCACCTGGTCGATGGCGAGGTCCAGCTTGGCGAGGGACTGTGCGCCGAAGGTGGTCGGCTTGGTGTGGTCCAGGCCGTTGTCCAGCGTGATGAGGGCGAACCTGCCCGCGCCCGCCGGGAGGTCGAGGTGGCGTACGTGCGCCTCGGTGACGACCTCGTCGGGGAAGCGCTCGGCCGCGCCCTTCAGAAGCTCTGCGGTCTCGCTCACTTGCCTGCTCCCTCGAAGTGCGGGTTCTCCCAGATGACCGTTCCGCCCATGCCGAAGCCGACGCACATGGTCGTCAGGCCGTAGCGGACGTGCGGCTGCTCCTCGAACTGCCGCGCGAGCTGCGTCATCAGACGCACGCCGGACGAGGCCAGCGGGTGACCGTAGGCGATGGCACCGCCGTACTGGTTCACGCGCGGGTCGTCGTCGGCGATGCCGTAGTGGTCCAGCAGCGCCAGGACCTGTACGGCGAATGCCTCGTTGATCTCGAACAGGCCGATGTCGTCGATGCCCAGGCCCGCCTTGGCGAGGGCCTTCTCCGTCGACGGCACCGGGCCGATGCCCATGACCTCCGGCTCGACACCGGCGAAGGCGTACGACACCAGGCGCATCTTGACCGGCAGGCCCAGCTCCTCGGCGACGTCCTCGGCCGCGATGAGCGAGGCCGTGGCGCCGTCGTTGAGGCCCGCGGCGTTGCCGGGGGTGACGCGGCCGTGGGCACGGAACGGGGTCTTGAGCCCGGCCAGCATCTCCAGCGTGGTGCCGGGGCGCATCGGCTCGTCCTGGGTGGCCAGGCCCCAGCCGTTCTCGCCGCCCTCACCGGTGGTGCGCCGCACGGAGACGGGCACCAGGTCGGCCTGCACCTTGCCGTTGGCGTACGCCTTGGCGGCCTTCTCCTGGCTGCGCACCGCGTACTCGTCGGCCCGCTGCTTGGTCAGGTGCGGGAACCGGTCGTGCAGGTTCTCCGCCGTCATGCCCATGAACAGGGCCGACTGGTCGACGAGCTTCTCCGACACGAACCGGGGGTTCGGGTCGACGCCCTCGCCCATCGGGTGGCGGCCCATGTGCTCGACACCGCCCGCGACGACGACGTCGTACGCGCCGAACGCGATCGAACCTGC
This sequence comes from Streptomyces daliensis, assembly GCF_054782395.1. Lineage (NCBI taxonomy): Bacteria > Bacillati > Actinomycetota > Actinomycetes > Kitasatosporales > Streptomycetaceae > Streptomyces > Streptomyces daliensis. The sequence goes on from NZ_BAAGSO010000107.1 coordinate 105,671, forward strand.
GGTCGTGGTCACCGCGGTCATCGCGCCCGCGCACATGCGGTCGATGGAGTACCCCGGCACGCTCTGCGGGAGCCCGGCGAGGATGCCGGCGGTGCGGCCCAGGGTCAGGCCCTGGTCGCCGATCTGGGTGGTCGCGGCGAGGGCCACCTCGTCGACGCGCTCCGGGGGCAGGTCCGGGTTGCGCCGGAGCAGCTCGCGGATGCACTTGACGACGAGGTCGTCCGCGCGGGTCTCGTGGTAAATGCCCTTGGGGCCCGCCTTGCCGAACGGGGTACGGACGCCGTCGACGAAGACGACGTCCCTAGCGGTACGAGGCACGTTGGCTCTCCTCCAGGTGCGGTACGTGTACGCCGGACGGCGCGTTTCCCACTCGCCATGCTACCCGTGGGTAACTGAGTGACAAGGGCTGCCCTGGTGGAGGGTCACACGTCACATTTCCCCGCGCGGGGCGGGACCCTTCGCGGTCGCCAGCACCACTGCAAGGGTGCTGCGCGGCGTCCGTCGCCCCGCGCGGGGGCGTCAGGCCGAAGGGGCCGGGGCGGAGAGGGCCGTGGTGAGGAGGTCGGCCGTCTGGGCGACCTGCCACTCCCGCGCGCCAAGACCTCGCAGCGCGTCCCCGACAACCTCCACCGTCGCCTCCTTGGGAGGCGCCCAGCACAAGCGCCGCACGGTGTCAGGAGTCAGCAGATTCTCCTGCGGAAGGTTCAGCTCCTCGGCCCGCGCCGTCACCGCGGCCCGCGCCGCCGCCAGCCGCGCCGCGGCGGCCGGATCCTTGTCGGCCCAGGAACGGGGCGGCGGCGGACCGTTCAGCGGCTGCCCCTGCTGCGGCAGCTCGGACTCGGGCAGCGCCTTGGCCCGGTCGACCGCGCTCTGCCACTGCTCCAGTTGCTTGCGTCCCATGCGGTTGCCGTACCCGGGCAGCGCGGCCAGCGCCTGCGCGTCCGCGGGCACGGCGAGCGCCGCCTCCACGATCGCCGCGTCGGTGAGCACCTTGCCGGGGGAGACGTCGCGCCGCTGCGCGATCCTGTCGCGGGCCGTCCACAGCTCCCGTACGACCGCCATCTGCCGTCGCCGCCGCACCTTGTGCATGCCGGACGTGCGCCGCCAGGGGTCCTTGCGGGGCGGGGGCGGCGGGGCCGCGACGATCGCCGCGAACTCCTCGTGCGCCCACTCCAGCTTGCCCTGGCGCTCCAGCTCCTCCTCCAGCGCGTTGCGCAGGTCGACGAGCAGTTCGACGTCGAGTGCCGCGTACCGCAGCCAGGGTTCGGGCAGCGGCCGGGTCGACCAGTCGACGGCGGAGTGGCCCTTCTCCAGGGCGTAGCCGAGGACGTTCTCCACCATGGCGCCCAGGCCGACCCGGGGGAAACCGGCCAGCCGTCCGGCCAGCTCCGTGTCGAACAGCCGCCGCGGCACCATGCCTATCTCGCGCAGGCAGGGGAGGTCCTGCGTGGCCGCGTGCAGGACCCATTCGGTGTCCGCCAGAGCCGCGCCGAGCCCGGAGAGGTCGGTGCAGGTGACCGGGTCGATGAGGGCGCTGCCCGCGCCCTCGCGCCGGAGCTGGATCAGGTAGGCGCGCTGGCCGTAGCGGTAGCCCGAGGCGCGCTCGGCGTCGACGGCGACGGGGCCCGAGCCCGTGGCGAACGCGGTGGTGATCTCCGCCAGGGCTTCCGCGTCCGCGGTCACGGGCGGAATGCCCTCGCGCGGCTCCAGCAAAGGGATCGGCGCCGGTCCGGAGTCGTCGGACGGGGCCTGAGCTGCGTTTGCTGATGCGGTCTCTTGGGCGTCGGTCACCAGTCAAGGGTATCTGTGTGCACGCAATGCGAAGCGCCCGCCGACGGAACGTTACGTCGACGAGCGCTTCCGGTACGTAAAGCGATCAGCGGGCGGATCGGTAAGCGGACCGGAGAACGGATCAGTGGATGATGCCGGTCCGCAGCGCCACCGCGACCATCCCCGCGCGGTCGCCCGTGCCGAGCTTTCTGGCGATGCGCGCGAGGTGACTCTTGACGGTGAGGGCCGAGAGGCCCATCGAGACGCCGATGGCCTTGTTCGACTGGCCCTCCGCCACCAGCCGCAGTACCTCGACCTCGCGGCCCGACAGTTCGCGGAGGCCGCCGGGGTGGCCGGGGCCGCCGGGGCCGCCGCCGGGACGTCGGTGCATCCGGGCCGCCGCGGCGCCGATGGGCGCGGCGCCGTGCCGGGTGGTCATGCCTCCGCCGAGGTTGTTGCGGGTGCCGGTGACGACGTAGCCCTTGACGCCGCCGGCGAGGGCGTTGCGCACGGCTCCGATGTCGTCGGCGGCCGACAGGGCGAGGCCGTTCGGCCAGCCCGCCGCCCGGGTCTCGGACAGCAGGGTGAGCCCCGAGCCGTCCGGGAGGTGGACGTCGGCCACGCAGATGTCACGTGGGTTTCCGACTCGGGGGCGGGCCTCCGCGATCGACGACGCCTCGATCACGTCCCGAACTCCGAGAGCCCAGAGGTGACGGGTCACGGTGGAGCGGACGCGGGGGTCGGCAACGACGACCATGGCCGTCGGCTTGTTCGGGCGGTAGGCGACCAGGCTTGTGGGGTGCTCTAGGAGAACAGACACCGGGCCTCCTGAAGGGAGAGTGGCTGCGGAAATGCCGACTAGCCGCCCCCGGGGAAACGGGGGCGAGTCAGGGCGTTCCGTGTGGAAGGGTCATTGATTCCTTCGGCAGCTCACGCGCCCGCCTTTAGGGCATGATCACAAATCGGTGACCGATATTTTCTTGAATCGGGCATTCATCCGAAATGCCGGGTACCTGTCCGACCATCGTCAGAGTGACTGCGGGCCGCGCCGTTGCGGAAGCTGGACCACCTGGACCGCGGAGTCGCCGTCGCCGTTCTCCGGGGGCAGTCCCGCGACCTGGCACAGCAGCTCGCACCAGGCGGACAGGTGCGCCGCCACGTCAGTGACCGCGCCCTGGCCCGTCGGCCCGCCATGACCTGTCGGCCCGGCCTGGCCCGTCGCGCGCGGGGTCCAGCTCGCCCGGATCTCCAGCTCGGACTGCGGCTCGCGCGAGGAGAGGCCGCCGAAGAAGTACGAGCCCGACCGGGTCACCGTCCCGCTCGGCTCCGTGTAGGGCGCTTCGCGTGCCTCCAGCGCGCCCGTGAGCCAGGACCAGGTCACCTCGGGCAACAGGGGGTCCGTGGCCATCTCGGGCTCCAGCTCGGCGCGGATCAGCGTGACGACCCGGAAGGTGCCCTGCCACGGGTCCTGTCCGGCCGGGTCGTGGAGCAGCACGAAGCGCCCGTCGGCCAGCTCCTCCGCGTCCGCCCCCGCTTCTGCCCCGGCCGCGGTGACCGCCGCCTCCAGCGCGTACGCGTAGGGCGCGAGCCGCTTGGGGGCCGGAAGCTGCGAGAGCTGTACCTCCGGTCGCGGCCGGGCACTGTTCAGGGCCGCGACGGCCTGCCGGAACGGGAGCGGTACGTCGTCGCCGCCTGCCCCCTCCGTGCCGCCGCCGGAACCCTCCGTCATCTGTGGTCGAGCCGCTGCCATGGGCGGAAGAGTAGGCGGAACCGCGCGCTCAGCACGGTAGGGACACTCATTTGACGTGCTCCCTGGTCTGAAGTCCAGGGATTCCGGTCTGGGTCGGTCGACTCTTCCGGGGGCTTCCTGCTTCACGGCGCTGTGCGGGCACGTGTGCCCGTCTTACCGGCGCTCCACAGGCGTTTGGTGTCTCCGCCCGTCCGGCGGCGACGATACGGCGTCCCTCGACGAGGACATTGC